>NZ_JAJEPW010000016.1:0-57677 GCF_020687045.1 Brotocaccenecus cirricatena | reverse complement strand
GGTGGAGCTTGCACAGGTAGAAGCCGAGATTGAAAAACTGCTTGATACGCTGACCGGGGCCAACGCCACCTTGCTTGTCTACGCCAACAAAAAAATCGAGGATTTGGACAACCGCCGCAAAACACTGTCCAAGGCGATTGCAGACCTGTCCATTGAAACGCTGTCCTCCCAGCAGATTGAATTACTGTCCGGGTATCTGGACGATTGGGAGCATATCAGCTTTGAGGACAAGCGGAAAGCCGCTGACAGCCTGATTTCATCAATCAGCGCAACCAGCAACTATGTAAAAATAGAGTGGAAAATCTGATACTTTTTCCACTCTATCAAACCACTTGTTTCTTTTTATCGCTTGTAGCCCCTTGTACACCGTTGCTTCCATACCCTGCAGCCAATCTGCCGGACGAGGCATTTTTATCTCAAGCTCGCTTGAATCAACAGATTTACTAGATATAGCAACCGCTGCCTCCTGGCTGAGGCCGTATCTATGCGTAGTCCAAATGTGTAACTGTTTCTTGTCATCAGACGAGGGCAGAAACAGCTTGTCTATTTCCAATCAAGCACTTAACCGATACTGGAGTACCGTTATAATTCCGCTCGGTCTCCATATACATAATGAAGCGTGCGACGCTTTCGCTTTTAAATTGCGCATTGCGCTCTGCGCTAAGTCTATAGCGTATTTTCTCTTTATCATCAATGTTATCGTTTTCCATTCTCAAGGTAAGCTGATGATCCTGAAAATCAAAAATCCAGCCTTGAAGGGAAAGATCAACCAATACGCTTAGGGCCGCCATATATTTTTGGCAGTCAAGGTCGGCTTCTCGTGCAGTTTTAGAAACACGCCGAAGCTCATCGCCGATAATTCGAGCTCTGTTCATGGGTAACGTGTCTTCTAAGCGCCGAGTAAGTCGCTGAAACAGCTCTTGGTATTCCTCGCTCAAAGCAGGACGATACTGCTACGAGGCGATGGTCTGTTCTATGTTTTTAATGGATGCTTTCATGCATTTCCTGCTTCCTGAATAAGTCTGCGTCACCGATGGCCGCATTCAATTAATTATTTGTAGCAAACACTGGCTGAGTGCTAATTCAGCAAGTATTTCTTTTCAGCCCCGCGGCCTACCCTCTGCACAAGCCCCATATTCCGCATCTGTTTCATAAGCTCAAAAGCGCGGGTCTTCTTGATTCCAAGCAAGGATTGGACTTCTTCATCCGTGATATGGCCGTGCGCGGAGGTATAGTCAAGAACCTTCTGCATCTGCGCGGTCACCGGCGAAGCCTGATTCGGCGCGGCGGCGGTCATGGCGTTCATATTGGGCAGCACCATCTTGAAGGCATTGGTGGTTGCTTCGATGACCGGTTGTACGGGGCAGTTTTCATAAAGCTTATAGATTCTGCGGATACCGGTGCCATAGCTTTCGATCAGACGCAGGCGATGGAACATCTCGGCAAGATTCTTGTTGCGCGGCTGTGAAATACCGATACGGATATCATCGGTGGAGAGACCGGGGAGGAGGCCGCCGATAGAGATGAACTCTATCCGCTCATCGTTCACATTAATGATAATGCTACCGCTGTAGCTGTAATCCCGGTGCACAACGGCATTCAAAAGTGCCTCGCGAAGAGCCTCCTCGGGGTAATCCTGCTTTTCAATACGCTCCAAGCCCTTAAATGACGCCTTGGTTCTGTTGCAGAGCATCAGGTAATCAAAGGTGTCCTCCAGCTGCGCAAAGATGGAGCCTCCGAACTCCTTGTTATCCTTGAAGGTGGTATTGGAATCATCACCGAAAACTGCTACCTTCGTCGTATGCGCACATTGATCGGAGATGATAAGTGCAAGGTTGGTAAAAAGCTCATCATTCTTCTGTGTGATCCCAAGGGCACGGTACTTTTCCTTGCCGAACGGCACTCCATATTTTTCGAAAGCGTTTGCCGCAGCCTCAAAGGACAGGTTCTGCTCCATGGAGCGCATTTCTTCGAACGCATCGCCATCGCTTTCCTTAATCATCTGGCGAATCTGCGCAGGGGATGCTGGCACGCTGGAGGTGCCCTGGCGTACATAAACACCGTTGGGCTTCAGACCTTTTCCTTTGAGGTAGTAGGGCTTGTTGCTTCCCTCACTGACGGCAATACGCACCACCCTGTTATCCTGGATCGAAAAGCGCACGAACATTGTAACGTCCGGCACAATAGCATCGCGGATGCCGTTGGTGATGCGGGTATACTCCTGATCCACATCTGCCAGTCCGACGGCATTTCCATTGTTGTCAATGCCGACGAACACCACGCCGCCGTCCGTATTTGCGAAAGCGATCACTTCTTTATAAATTACCTCAGTAAACTGAGCCTTGAATTCTATATTTTCGGTTTCAAAGTTCATGGAGACGCCTCCTCATACGAATTGTAATTATATTATACTCATAAAATTCGCTCTGTCAACCGGAGCTTGTGAATTTTCGGCGAATATTCGCTTATTCAATGTGAGTGCCTGCCTTGTCTGTTCTCAAAAACAGAGAGCCGCCTCGTCTAATAATGCGAAAGGACCTCCTTCGCGCAAGCAAAGGAGGTCCGCCGAATATAGCTTTTTACGCAATTACAGCTTGAAGCAGGCATTTTTACAATTCCACTGTTTCATCGCCTGTCGTTCCATTTCTGCGTCTCCCAAAGGCATTAAGTCTGTCGGCTATGACAGATGAATATGGCACATTTCCTCACCCATAAGCTGCGGTGGACTTTTTCTATTGATTAGGCGCCGGTTATCTGTTAAGATGAAAATATGCCTATGCGAGAATTATCAGAGCACCTGTCTAAGCGGTGGTGTCGCCGGGGTATCGGCTGGCCTTGGCCGCGCCCTATCCGGCGGCGCTGGACGACTGTTATGCGGCGCTGCTGTACATGAAGTCCCACGCCGCCGGGCTGGGCATTCGGGTCGATCAGATCGTGGGGGACGGGGAGCCGTTCTATGCCGAGACGGTGCGGTATATCGAGAACCTGAAGAAATGCGGGATTCCCGCCAGCGTGGACGTGTACCACTCCGATATGCACGCCTTTGACATGATGCAGCCGGACACACCCCTGAGCCGGGAAGCCGCCCGGCGGTTTAACGAGCAGTTTGCCTATGCCCAGACGCATTATTTTGCGCCGCAGGGGGAAAGCGAAAGGTGAAGAAGCACTGAAAAATTGCAATTTGAAAGGGAAATTCTTGAATGAAAGAACACGTCATGAATTTAACTCCTGCACCGATGCAGGAAATAAGAACCGGAAATAAAACAATAGAATTACGTCTGAATGATGAAAAAAGAAAACAAATTTCTGTCGGAGATACTATAAAGTTTATAAATACGGAGGATTCAAATGATACCCTGCGTGTGAAAGTTGTAGATTTATTTTTGTTTTCTTCATTTGCCGAGTTATATGATAATTTGCCATTATTGAACTGCGGTTATAATGAGGATAACATAAATACCGCCTCGCCTGAAGATATGGAAATGTATTATTCCAGAGAAAAACAAAATAAATATGGTGTAGTCGGAATCAAGATATCACTTTTGTAACTTCCGGCTTATCGGAGCAGCTTATGAATATTCGAGAAATCTACGAAAATAAAAAGCAATTCCTCCCGCTTCTGCTGTTGGCGGATGAGCAGGAGAACATGATCGACCGCTATCTGGAGCGGGGCACCATGTATGTGCTGGAGGACGGCGGCGTGAAAGCGGAATGCGTCGTCACCGACGAGGGCGGCGGGATTCTGGAGCTCAAGAACCTCGCCGTGGAACCGGAGGCGCAGAGAAAGGGCTACGGCAAGGCGCTGATTGACTTTCTTGTGCGTCAATATGCTGGTTGCTATGCCCTTTTACAGGTGGGCACCGGCGACAGTCCGCTGACCGTGCCGTTTTATGAGAAGTGCGGCTTTGTCCGCTGGCACCGCATTCCCAATTTCTTCACCGACCACTATGACCACCCCATCTACGAGGCCGGAGTGCAGCTGGTGGACATGGTGTATTTGCAACGGAAGCTGTGCCACCCAGCCTGCACCACCGGCATCGGGTTTTGATATTTTCCATCTTTCCTCCGCCAAACTGGAAGTTGACGAACTGCTGATTATATTGCGATGCGTAATTACAATGCAATTCCAAGTTCTTCGCATTTCTCGATTGCCAGATCATTGTTTTGCAATGCAGCAAGTCGATACCAATGCTTAGCCTGTTCGATATCTCGTTCCACTCCGATTGCATCTTCATAAAACTCTGCCAAATTGTATTGTCCATCTCTATCACCATGCTCTGCGGCACGGCGAGTCCAATATAGTGCTTTTTCCAAGTCCTTTTCAACACCAAGTCCCTCGTAATAGAAATAGCCTATTTGACATTCAGCAAGGGGATAGCCCTGCTCTGCCAATACCAAATGACCTTCAAAGCATTTGTCATATTGTTTTGATTCCCAATATTTTTCAATCAGCTCATTGCAAATGTCAAATTCCTTGCAAGGTTTGTAATACGCATCTGCCATATATTCATACCTCCATAAATCCCGATTTGTTTAGTAAATTCTTTTCCCAAACGCATACGCTTCCTGCAAACGCTCCGTCCTATCAAAGCGGCATCGGCGTTTGGGCGATCAGAATAACCGCCAGAATCGCGCCCACAAATGCCGCAGCCCCTATGATTGCCAACACCCTTATGCTGAGTTTCTTCTTCGCTGCCTTGCCAATCAGCGCGGCGCAAGCCATGCAGACAGCCGCAGCCACAAGTGCAATGCCCAGCGTTTCCCATAGCCAAGATAGTTCATATAGGATTCTCATGTGTTCATCATCTCCTGTTCGTTAAACTGGAATTTGTCTGATTAACTTCCGTTTTTTCGGTTCATTGCTGTTTCAAAAAGTGTTCGATATAAACGGAGAGATCGTCGGGGAATTTATGATTCATAATCTCTTTAGTCAGTGATCTGACAACTGTTTCCTCAAAAGCATTGAGTACTCCGGAATCGCTTCCTGCCAAATAGTACGATTGATCCAGTTGGTCGTTGACCTGCCGATGCTTTAGAATCATATCCTTCTGTTCCGCCACAGTCGGATGTACCACATGATGCAGGAATTCATGGATAACGGAATCTGTCCGGAATGCCCCGGAGGAGAAAACAAAGCAGTCTTCCGTCAGATGGTAGTCCGATGCATAAACGCATTTAACAGGATTGAGGCAGATCCGGATCTCCCGTACCGGGGAATGATACCGGCTGGTACAGATTTCTAGACATTCCTGAATCAAGTGCATCTCTTCCCGGTAAATCTTTTCCTGTCCAGCGATCCATTCTCCCTCCCATTCCAGGTATCCTGCAAAAGAGTTGCCTGATAGAACCGCAACAATCGCCCGGGGAAAACCTTCCAGCCAGCACCAAAGGGATTCGCCACGTTCGCTTTCCGAGATGTTTCCCGCAGTCAGGATCTTCCGGCGTAGCGTTTCAAAATCCTGAAAGCCGGTATTGTTGTCGTTGAGAAAAAAAGACGCCGATTCCATCATGAACGCACGTGGCCAGTAAGGATATACGTCGCAGGTGTCCTGCTTGGCTCCGGAAAAGAAAGTATCCTGATGTTTCCGGTTCCTATACTTCATAATATGCCGGATGTGTTCAGCAGAACGTTCCGGGATATAAAAGTCATACCCAGCCTGTAGTAACCCGTAATAGATTGCTGATATCTTTGGAAACTGGACGATCATATCAGTTTCCCATAGTTGAGTCAATTCAAATTCACTTTCCATAAAACAAATTCCGATTTGTCGGCATAATCAATGCCGTCTTTCCCGGCCTGCCACCAGAAGCCCTCCAATGGCGGAACAACATATTCAAAGAAGCCCTCCATTTTGTAATCGGTCTTGCAGCTCATTTTCAGTGTGTACGCAACCGCATACAGCACGCCGATGGCCTGCTGATAGGCGCCGCCCGCCTCGTTGGGGTCGCCGCTTCCTCTGACAGCAATATAGTTTGCCTTCGGGACTTGGATGATCTCCGGCCGGTTCTTCGGCATATAAAATTCCTTGTATTCTTTCTTGAAATCAAAAGCCATGGTTTTCTCTCCGTGTTATGTTTTTGAGGGATGCGCCGTGATGGCCACCTTGATGACGCCGTCCAGACGGTTTTCAAAGATGCGGTAGGCCTCCTCAATCTCGCTCAGCGGGAAGGGGTGGGTAATAAGCGGCGTGGTGTCCAGCAAGGCGGCATTGACTGCAAGGAAAAATAAATGCTCACAGCCCTGCAAAATACATTTTACCACGCCTCCTGAAAAATCGCAACGGAGAAAAAAACACGGTGCCGCCCGGTAAAGGGTGACACCGTAATTTTTTCGGAAAAAGGTGTTGACGCTGACGTAATGCAATTGATGCATACCGCGCCCATCAAGGACTGCGGCGAGTTCAGCTTCTTCCCGGTGTTCAGCGGAAAGTGAGAATGAGGAGCGCTGACGCATGGAATACACGAAATTAGGCAAGACCGATATGGAAATTTCCAAGGTCTGCGTGGGCTGCATGAGCTTTGGCAAGGCCCTAAAAAGAATGTCAGCCGGGGTAAGGTCGTAATCGCCTCCAAGGTTTATTTCAACCCCGGCAGACTGTCCCGGGAAGCCATTCACCGGGAGATCGGCGGCCATAAAGAATAATGAATATTAAATCGAAAACACTTTTTCTCATTGACAATTCTGCATAAATATAGTAACATAACTGTACAGAAAACCACAGCTGCAACAGACGGAAATTCGCTGGAAAGGTGAGGGAATCCATCATGAAAAGCATCATCTGGAAAATCGAACTGGCCGCCGCAGTGCTCCTGGCGGTCTCGGCCCTGGTGTGGGGCCTGCGCCCCGGCGTGTGGAACTACGGCGGCTTTTACCGCATGACCGCCGGGGAACAGAGCAGGACCTATACCCGCCCGGGCTGCTCCACGGTGGAGGTGACGGAGGACAACCGCCTGCGCATTCAGTCCCCCACGGGGCAGACGGCGGAGTTTACCCTGTCCCTGGCGGAAAACGGCTCCTATCGGGCGGCGGAAATGGCCATGGACGGCGTGGTCCGCAACATCACCTACAACACCGCCACCGGAACGTTCATGACAGCGGGCGACAGCTGGTCCATCAGCACCCTGGTCCAGGAGAAGGCCGGGTTCAGCCCGGGCCTGACCGATAACGCGCTGTACAGCATGGCCCTGGGCAATCACCAGACCCGCATTGCCGGGCGGTCCGGGGAATTTCTCACGGCGGGGCTGTTCCTGCTGCTGGGCCTGGTGCTCCCCCTGCTGCTGAAGCCCGCCATCGCCCTGGACAAATTCCTGCTGGGCTTTTTCTATGACAACTCGGAAAAGCTCCAGGCCACGGACCTGGCCCGGGGCATCATGCTCCTGCTGGGGCTGGTCGTATCTGTCATCGGCGCCATCTGGTGGTGCATCCTATTGTTCGGATAAAGATCGGGGCGGGCGCCGGCGTCCGCCCTTTTTTTGCGCCCCGGGGAAATCTTTTCCCCGGGGCGCAAATTACACTGGTAATTTCCCCCGGAGTGTGCTATAGTACAAATGTATCCGTATTTTTGAAACGAATACAAATCGGAATAATCCGACAAAAATAAACAACTTGTAATCTGAAAAGACAGGAGAATATGAAATATGAACGCTTTTTCTTCCTTCCTGCTGGGCCTGGTGCAGGGCGTGGCGGAGTTTTTGCCCATTTCCAGCTCCGGACATCTGGCCATCGCGCAGAATCTGCTGCACATCGACGCGGAGGTGCCGGAATTCTTTGACGTGCTGCTGCATCTGGGCACCTTAGGGGCGGTGTTCGTGGCCTATTGGAAGGACATCAAGGACATGATCGCCGAGTTCTTCCGGGGCATCGGTGACCTGGCCCACCGGTCCACCCCCAAGCCCCTGCCGCCGGCCCGGAGACTGATCCTGCTGATCATCCTGGGCACCCTGCCGCTGTTTGCGGTGTTGCCCATCAAGGACAAGGTTCTGGGCCTGAGCAATAACATGCTGTTCATCGGCGGGGCCCTGATCGTCACGGGCTTCCTGTTATTCGCCAGCGACCGGGTGAAGAAGGGGAGGAAGAACGAGCGAACGGCATCGCTGCTGGATGCGGTGGCGGTGGGCGTGAGCCAGGCCGTCGCCACGGTGCCGGGCATCTCCCGGTCCGGCATGACCATCACCTCCGGGTGCTTTGTGGGCTTCGATCGGAAGTTCGCGGTGCGGTTTTCCTTCCTGCTGTCCATTCCGGCGGTGCTGGGGGCCAACATCCTGAGCCTGAAGGACGCCGTGGAGGCAGGAGTCGACTGGAGCCAGGTGCCGGTGTATCTGATCGGCGTGGCCACGGCGGCGGTGTCCGGGTATCTGTGCATCGGCCTGCTGCGGCGCATTGCCAACAAGGGAAAATTCGGCGCGTTTGCCTATTACTGCTGGGCCGTGGGTCTGCTGACCATCGTGGTGCAGCTCATTAAATAAGAGAAAGGAACCGCTATGGCGTCCGGACAGAAGAAAAAAACCACAACCAAAAAGACGGCTCCGCAGAAATCCGCCCTCCCGCCGATCCGGCGGGAGGTAGGCGGCGGCGTGTGCCTGCTGCTGGCCTTGTGCGTGGTGGTCAGCTATTTCCAGGCGGACGCCATTGTGCTGAACCTGCTGGGGAACCTGCTGAAGGGCCTGGCGGGCTACGGCTATTGGCTGGCGGCCCCGGCCCTGGCCCTGGCGGGGGTGAACCTGCTGGCCCACCGGGGGCGTCCGGTGGTGCTGCGGACGGTCTGCGCCCTGGTGCTGCCGGTGCTGCTGGGGGCCATCCTGCACCTGTTCTTGTATAGGGGAGAGGCCGTCACCGGCCTGGCCCCGGCCATGAAGAGCCTGTGGGCCAGTGGCCTGCTGCTGCAAAGCGGCGGCGCACTGGCCGGTGGACTGGCCATGGGCATGAAGCGGCTGGTGGGCACGGTGGTGTCCGTGATCGTGCTGCTTCTGCTGCTGGCGGCGGCGGTATTCGCGGTGCTGCGGGTATCCCCCCGGGAGCTGGTGCAGCGGGCCCGTGACCGGGTCCCCTATGAGCCGGAGCCGGAGCGCCCGGCCCGGCCGGAAAAGCCCCGGCGGCAGCGTGTGCCTGTGGACGTGCCCCTGGACGATGAGCCGGTGCGGCCCAAGCCCGAACCCAAGCCGGAGCCCAAACCTGAGCCCCAGGAGATTCCCGATGAACCTCTGCCCCGGAAGAAGGGGAAGGGCTTCTTCTCTCGCAGAGGGGAGGACGTGATGACCCCGGACCAGGTGCTGCGGCCCCAGGAGCCGGAGCCTGCGCCGGAGGTGCCGCCTGCGGCCCAGCCGGAACCGGAGCCTGCCCCCCAGCCGGAGAAAAAGTCCCGCCGGGGCCAGGAATCCGCCGCCCGGGAGGTGGAGCAGCACGCCCAGGAGGTGAGCCAGGCCATCGAGGAGGAGCTGGCGGAGCCGGAGGAGGCGTATCAGTATCCCCCGGTGACCCTGCTGGACCAGAACAGCGACGACAACTATACCGAGGTGGGGGCGGAGCTGCGGAACAACTCCCGCCGCCTGGCCCAGACCATCACCAGCTTCGGCGTGGACGCCAAGCCCGGGGACGTGGTCCACGGGCCCAGCGTCACCCGGTACGAATTTACCCTGGACCAGGGGGTGAAGCTGTCCAAGCTCACCAACCTGGCCGACGATATTGCCCTGGCCCTGGGCAGCGGCGGCGTGCGCATTGCGCCCATCCCCAACAAAAGCTCCGTGGTGGGCATCGAGGTGCCCAACCGGGTGGTGACGGCGGTGCGCATCCGGGACGTCATCGACTCCCGGGCCTTTGCCGAGCATAAGTCCCGGGTGGCCTTCGCCGTGGGCAAGGACATCGGCGGCAACTGCATCGTGGGGGACATCGCCAGACTGCCCCATGTGCTGATCGCCGGCACCACCGGCTCCGGTAAGTCCGTGTGCACCAACTCGCTGATCGTGAGTCTGCTGTACAAGTCCACTCCGGAGGAGGTCCGCTTCATCATGGTGGACCCGAAGATGGTGGAGCTGGCCCCCTACAACGGCATCCCGCACCTGCTGATCCCCGTGGTGACGGACCCCAAAAAGGCCGCCGGAGCCCTGCAGTGGGCGGTGTATGAGATGATGAAGCGCTATAAGCTGTTCTCGGAAAACGGGGTAAAGGACCTGGCCGGGTTCAACGCCCTGGCCCAGCGCAATGAGGAGCTGAAGAAAATGCCCACCGTGGTGGTGGTCATCGACGAGCTGGCGGACCTGATGCTGGTGGCGGCCAAGGAGGTGGAGGAATCCATCTGCCGGGTGGCCCAGATGGGCCGCGCCGCCGGGATGCACCTGGTCATCGCCACCCAGCGGCCCTCCTCCGACGTGATCACCGGCCTGATGAAGGCCAATATCCCCAGCCGCATTGCCTTCGCCGTGGCCTCGTCTCTGGAGTCCCGCATCATCCTGGACACCACCGGCGCGGAGAAGCTGGTGGGCAAGGGCGACATGCTGTATGCCCCTCTGGGGGCCGGAAAGCCCACCCGGGTCCAGGGCTGCTTCATCACCCCGGAGGAGATCGAGCGGGTGGTGGACTATGTGAAGCAGAGCGGCGAGGCGGAGTATTCCCAGGACGTCATGGACAAGATCGAGCAGGCGGTGAAGGAGAAGGAAAAGGGCGGCAAGTCCGCCGGCGCGCCCGAGCCCGCCGGGGACAATCCCGACGACGAACTGCTCACCGCCGCCGTGGATGTGGTGCTGGAGACGGGACAGGCCTCTGTGTCCATGCTCCAGCGGCGGCTGAAGCTGGGCTATGCCCGGGCGGCCCGGCTGGTGGACCAGATGGAGGAGCGGGGCTATGTGGGCCCCTTCGAGGGCTCCAAGCCCCGGCAGCTGCTGATCGACAAGGCCAAATGGCAGGAGCTGAAGATGGCCAAGGCCCCGGCCCCGGAGCCGGAGATCGACCGCAATGGCTCCATCCGGGACGTGTTCGAAAGCCGGGACGCCCTGGACTGAGAAATATAACAAAACGAGGAGAATACACACGGAATATCGCGCGCTGCCCCACGGCGGGGAGAGGATCAGCGTCATTGGCATGGGCTCCTCCGTCGTCGGCGGCGGAGACCGGCAGCAGCTGCGGCAGGTGCTGGGCTTTTTGGAGGCCCCGGCGGAGCAGCGGGACTATTCCGCCATCAACGACGCCCTGGCCCAGATGGACGCCGACGGCACCCTGTCCCGGCTGTCCGTGAAGTATTTCGGCATGGACATCTCCGAGGAGCAGTGACCTGCCCTCACAGAATCCAAAGAAGCCTCGCAGAGTTTGCCGCCCGCAGGCGGCAAAGCAAATGAAATCATTTTCGGCCGGGGCGTGTACCTGGCCGAAAATTCTGCTCAGGCTGCAAGTGTGGAATTGGTTCGCCATCGGCGAACCAATTATGCGCGCAGCAGACTGCAAGCCTTTTGTCCAAAAAGGGTTTCACCCTTTTTGGACAGTTTAAAATAGAGGCTCCCCCGGCTGGGGGAGCCTCTATTTTTGTGTATTTCTCAGAATTCGGCGTTGCCCACGGTGCGGGGGTGAAGCTCCACATCCCGGATGTTGCTGACGCCCGTCAGGTACATGACCATGCGTTCAAAGCCCAGGCCGAAGCCCGCATGGCGGCAGCTGCCGTAGCGCCGCAGGTCGCAGTACCACCAGTAGTCCTCGGGCTTCATGCCCAGCTCCCGGATGCGGGCCTCCAGCACCTCCAGCCGCTCCTCGCGCTGGCTGCCGCCGATGATCTCGCCGATGCCGGGCACCAGGCAGTCCGCCGCGGCCACGGTTTTGCCGTCGTCGTTCAGGCGCATATAAAACGCCTTGATCTCCTTGGGATAGTCGGTGACGAACACCGGCCGCTGATAGATCTGCTCCGTCAGATACCGCTCATGCTCCGTCTGCAGGTCCGTGCCCCAGTCCACCCGGTACTCGAACCTGTCGTTGTGCTTTTTCAGGATCTCCACCGCCTCGGTGTAGCTGACCCGGGCGAAATCGGAGGTGGCCACGTGCTCCAGCCGGGCCTTGAGGCCCTTATCCACGAAGCTGTTGAAGAAGTTGATCTCATCCGGGCAGCGCTCCAGCACCCGGGTGATGATGTGCTTGATCATGGCCTCGGCAACGTCCATATCACCGGCCAGGTCGCAGAAGGCCATCTCCGGCTCGATCATCCAGAACTCGGCGGCGTGGCGCTGGGTGTTGGAGTTCTCGGCCCGGAAGGTGGGGCCGAAGGTATACACATCGCCGAAGGCCATGGCGAAGTTCTCGGCGTTCAGCTGGCCGGACACGGTGAGGCTGGTTTTCTTGCCGAAGAAATCCTGGCTGTAGTCCACCTGGCCCTCCGGGGTCTTGGGCACATTGTTCAGGTCCAGGGTGGTCACCTGGAACATCTCGCCTGCGCCCTCGCAGTCGGACCCGGTGATGATGGGGGTGTGGACATACACAAAGCCCCGGCTCTGGAAGAACTCATGCACGGCATAGGCCGCCGCGCTGCGAACCCGGAAGGTAGCGGAAAACAGATTGGTCCGGGGACGCAGATGCTGGATGGTCCGCAGGAATTCCACGCTGTGGCGCTTTTTTTGCAGGGGATAGTCGGGGGTGGACCGGCCCTCCACGGCGATCTCGGCAGCCCGCAGCTCCAGGGGCTGCTTGGCCTCCGGCGTCAGCACCACGGTGCCCCGGACGATCAGGGCCGCGCCCACGTTCTGTCCCGCGATTTCCTTATAATTATGCAGTTCATCGGCGCTCATGACCACCTGCAAATTGCGGAAGCAGGAGCCGTCGTTGAGCTCGATGAAGCCGAAGGTCTTCATATCCCGGATGGTGCGGGCCCAGCCGCACACGGTGATCTCCTTGCCGCCCAGTTGCTCCTGGTCGGCAAAGATGGCTGCGATTTTCATGCGATCCATCTTGATCTCTCCTTGTAGTACAGATAATTTATTATTATATGCCGTTTCCCCGGGCTTTGCAAGGCTTTATTGCAGCTTTTGCTGCCGCATCCAGATGTCCATCACCAGGCTGTGGGGCAGCAGCTTCGTCAGCCCCGCCTGGAACCGGGCCACAAAGCCGTACTGGGACACATCCTTGCCCCGCTTGGCGTCCCGCCAGGCCCGGCGGACCATGTCCTCCGGCTCGTACATGGCCACATACTTTTTCACCACGGATTCGCCGCCGTTGACGGTGGCCCGGTCAAAGAAGGCCGTCCGGGTCCAGAAGGGGCACAGGGCCATGACCCGAACGCCCTGGCTCCGCAGCTCCCGGTTCAGGGCCCGGCTGAAGCTCAGCACAAATGCCTTGCTGGCTCCGTACACGTTGATATAGGGGATGGGCTGGAACGCCGCCACCGAGGCAATATTGATGATCTGTCCGCCCCGGGGCATATAGGGAGCCGTCAGCTGGCACAGGGCCATCACCGCCTGACAGTTCAGGTCCACCATGTTCAGGTTTACCTCCAGCGGCGTGTCCACCACGGCCCGGAACTTGCCGAAGCCGCTGGCGTTTACCAAAAGGCCCACCTCCACCGGCTCCTCCGCCAGGGCATCGGCATAGGTCTGGAAGCTGCGCCGGTCCGTCAGGTCCAGGGCCAGGGGGCGGATGGGATAGGGAACCTGATCCCGCAGCTCCTCCAGCGCCTTTTCATGGCGGGCGATGACCCATACCTCATCGAAGCGGCCGAAGCTGTCCACGGTTTCGGCGAACCGGCGGCCCATGCCGCTGGATGCGCCGGTGATGACGGCAATTTTCTTCATAAGGATGTCCTCCTGTGGATTTCTGGGGATGATTATACCAGAAAATGGTTTCCGTGACAAGGGAAAAGCCGGTGTTCTGCCGCCGGGAAGCCGGGCATATAGTGATGGTGCATAGTATGGCTTAGGAGTGGTGCGCTATCAAAGGGAACATGGAGGAGCGGGCCTGTCAGCTGGCCCTTTACCTGATAGAAAACCGGGCAACGGTGCGTGCGGCGGCGGGGAAATTCGGCGTCAGCAAGTCCACGGTGCATAAGGACCTGTCCGAGCGGCTGCCGGCCTATAACCGGGCGCTGTATCTGCAGGTGAAGGAGGTGCTGGAGGAAAACAAGGCCCAGCGGCACATACGGGGCGGCCTGGCCACCCGGCGGAAGTATAAGGGAGAGTAAAATATAAGGTGCGGGATGTAAGTCCCGCACCTTATATGCGCTTATGCCGCCCCGGTGGGGCTTTGGGGCATGCCGGCAATGTAGGCATCCGCCACCGCCGGAACGTAATAGGGGCGATAGCACACGCCCTGCTCCCCGTCGTCACATTCCGCCCAGAACACATAGTAGGGCATGAAGTACCGGTCCGTCTGCCGGGCCAGGTATTGCAGGTCCACCCGCTTGACCCGGTCCTCCCCCGGGAAGGGCTCCCAGGCGGACAGGTGCTGCCCCGCCGCCAGCCGCTGCCGGGCCTGGTCCACAGTCACCAGCGGATAATCTCCCACCGTGTTGGCGTCGGACAGCTCCGGCCGATACAGCCGGAGCTCACAGCTGCCGCCGGACAGCCGGACCCACGTTTTCAGGATGCTGCGCTGAAGGATGCCCTGGGTCAGGTCCTCCTCCGGCCGGTAGAAATACAGGGAATAGCCGCCGCTGTCCTGGGCGGCCATAAAGTACCGGGTCTGTTCCCCGAAAACGGCCCCATACTGCTCCAGCAGCCACGCCGCCGCAGCGTCAGGGGTCAGAGATGCCAGCTCCGGCCGGGAAAGCTTCACCCACAGCTCTCCACTCTCCCCCACGGTCACGGTGACATCCTCCCACGTCAGCGCCAGCTCCGTGGGACCCCCTCTGACGGCAAACGTCACGCCGCACTGCCAGGTCTCCCCGGCCCAGGCGTCCTCCATGGCGGCCTGCACCGTCTCGTCCGGCACCCGGGCCTCCACGGCGGCCTGGGCCACGTCCGCCCCCGCCGCTGCCGCCAGCCGCTCCATGGTCCGCCGCAGCTGTGCATAGTCTCCGCCGCCGGTGCGGAAGCCGTTGGCCACGTCCATGCGAGTGGTGTTGCGGAACACCGGCAGGGCGGCAAGCTCCATGCCCTCCTGCCACGGTCCGCCGTCATAGGCGGCAAATTCCTCCGCCGACAGCGGGTAATCTCCCATGCCGCCGTAGTCCCTGTCGATGGTCAGCACCGGCAGGTCCGGGTCCGGGGTGGGTTCCGCCGGGCGGCCTGCCAGCGCCCAGGCTCCCGCCGCCAGCAGCAGACACGCCGCCGCCGCGGCCAGCGGCTTCCATCGCGGCCTCCGCCGGGACCGGGCGGCCTGGGTCTCCTCCAGCAGGTCGTCGGGCAGATGGTTCAGCGACTGGCTGAGTTGATAGCGGTTCATACGTCAAAGCCCTCCTTTTCCAGATACGTCTGCAGCCCCTGACGGGTGCGGTACAGCTGACTCTTGACCGCCGGTACGCTGATGCCGCAGACCCGGGCCGTCTCCGCCAGGGAGTCGGCATAGTAATAGCGGCAGAGAAACGCCCGGCGGGCGGGAAGCGGCAGCGTCCGGAGATAGTCCCCTATGGCCCGGCCCAGCTCCGCCAGGTCCAGGGCCTCCTCCGGGGTGGCAGCGCCGGACACGCAGTCCCCCAGCTCCTCCAGGGACAGGGCGTATTGGGACCCGCCCCGCTTGGCCCGGCCCCGGGCCCGCCACCGGTCGATGGACAGCTGCCGGGTGATGCGGCCCAGATAGGTGGCCAGCACCTGGGGCCGGTGGGGCGGCATGGAGCCCCATGCCCGCAGATAGGTGTCGTTGACGGTCTCCCGGCTGTCCTCCCGGTCCGCCAGGATGTGGAAGGCGATGGCCGACAGATACCGGCCATACTGCCGGTCCGTCTGGCGGATGGCCTCCTCATCCCGCTGCCAGTACAGGGTCACGATGTCGCGGTCCTCCATGGTGACATTCTCCTTTCGTGTTGCTTCTGCCTGTCATCCCGTCAAAAAATCCCGGCGATTTCGCGGAAAAGGGGAAAAAATTTTTTATGCTGCCTCTATTATGCCGCCGGGGCCGGGGTCCGTCAAGACAAATGCGCCGAAAAAGGCTTGCCCAAACGCCCCCCCGGCTGTATAATGGAGAAAACAGTCACAGGAGGGCAAATAATATGGGAATCGTGGTGCTGGGCGCCGTTTTCGTGGATATCAAGGGATATCCCACGTCCACCTATATCCCCGGCGGGCGCAATGTGGGCCGGGTGGAGCAGGTCCCCGGCGGCGTCAGCCGCAACGTGGTGGAGGACATCGCCAACGTGGAGCTGCGGCCCACCTTTGTGAGCCTGGTGGACGACACCGGCCTGGGGGCCGACGCGGTGCGCCAGCTGAAAAATCACAAGGTCAACACCGATTATGTCCTGCCCACC
The DNA here is from genome assembly GCF_020687045.1 of Brotocaccenecus cirricatena. Classification (NCBI taxonomy): domain Bacteria; kingdom Bacillati; phylum Bacillota; class Clostridia; order Eubacteriales; family Oscillospiraceae; genus Brotocaccenecus; species Brotocaccenecus cirricatena. The sequence goes on along the minus strand of NZ_JAJEPW010000016.1, from coordinate 41,313 downwards.
CCTGATGGCATGGGCACCTGGCTGGCGGTGTTCGACAACCAGGGGGACGTGTGCGCCGCCATCAGCAAGCGCCCGGATCTGCGGCCTCTGATCGCCCTGCTGGACGAAAAGGGGGACGAGATCTTCCGGGATGCCGACAGCATCGCCCTGGAGATCGACATGGACAAGGAGATCGTCAAGCGGGTGTTTCAGTACGCCAAAAAATACGGCAAGGACGTGTATGCGGTGGTGTCCAACATGAGCATCGCCGTGGAGCGCCGGGACTTTTTGCAGCAGACCAGCTGCTTTGTCTGCAACCAGCAGGAGATGGGCATCCTGTTCTCCGACGACTACTCGGAAAAGACTCCCGAGGAGCTGAAGGAGATCCTGGCCCTGAAAATCCGCAGCGCCCGGATCCCCCGGATGATCGTCACCATGGGAAGCCAGGGAGCGGTGTACGCCGACTGCACCGGGGAGCGGGGCGTCTGCCCCGGCCGGAAGGTGGACGTGAAGGACACCACCGGCGCGGGAGACGCCTTCTTCGCCGGAGCTACCATCGGCCTGACCTATGGCAAGACCCTGGCCGAGTCCTGCGAGATCGGCACCCGCCTGGCGGCCTCCACCATCTGCACCAGCGGCAACGTGTGTCCCCGGTTCCTGCCGGAGGAGTTCGGCCTGAACGTGGCGGTAACGGACTGAGGAGGGCGGCATGAAACGGATCGACGAGTGCGACAGCATGGCGGTGCTGGTGGCCCTGCTGGTGGTGGGCATTCTGCTGGTGATGGGGGCCTACCGCATTTTCTCCTACCTGTGCGAAAACGCGGCCCTGGACGCCCGGACCTTCCTGCTGGGGGCGGCCTGCCTGCTGCTGGCAGTGGTGGGCTTTCTGCTGGCCCGCCGCAGCTTCCGACGGCTCCAGTACCTGCGGGACAACGAGGAATAGGGCTGACTATAGGCAGCGGCACCCCGGAACAGGGCGGGACACCCCCGGGACAGGCCCGGGATAAAGCGAGACAAAAATACAGTGCACCCCTCGGCGCAGACGCGCCGGGGGGTGCTGAAATTTTATCGGGCCAGGTCGGCCACCGCCCGGACGGCGGTGTCGATCTCCTGAGGGGTGTTGAAGGGGGAGAAGCTGAAGCGCACGATGCCCTGGCGCTCTGTGCCCAGGGCACGGTGGAGCCGGGGAGCGCAGTGGGCCCCGGGGCGGGTGGCGATGCCCCAGCCCTGTAAGAGGGCGTCGGACACCTCGCCGGAGTCCAGGTCCCGGATGTTCAGGGACACGATGGCCGCCCGGCAAGGGGCGGAAAAATCGCCGTATACCCGTACGCCGGGAATGGCCCGGACCCCCAGGTAAAACCGCCGCATCAGGGCGTGCTCCCGGGCGTACAGATTCTCCACCCCCTCTGCCAGGAGATACTCCAGGGCGGCGTGAAGCCCCGCCAGCCCGTGGCTGTTGAGGGTCCCGGCCTCCAGCCGGGTGGGGTAGGCGGCGGGCTGGTCCGGGTCGAAGGAGTGGACGCCGCTGCCGCCCCGCAGCAGGGGCCGCAGTTCCACCCCCGGGCGGATGCACAGGCCGCCGGTGCCCTGGGGCCCCAGCAGGCTCTTGTGGCCGGTAAAGCACAGAACGTCCGCCCCCAGGGCCGTCATGTCCAGGGGGACGGCCCCCGCCGTCTGGGAGGCGTCCAGGATCAGGAGGGCCCCGTGGGCATGGGCCAGGGCGGCGATGCGGGGGATATCCGGCATATCGCCGGTGACGTTGGAGGCGTGGGTACACACCACGGCCCGGGTGTTGGGCCGGAACAGCCCCTCCAGGGCGTCATAGTCCAGGCGGCCGTTTCCGTCCGCCGGAAGGAAGCTCAGGCCCATGCCCTGCTGCTGCAGGGCATACAGAGGCCGCAGCACCGAGTTGTGCTCCAGGTCCGTGGAAATGGCGTGGTCCCCCGGGGACAGCAGGCCGCAGATGGCCATATTCAGGGCCATGGTGGAGTTGGCGGTGAAGGCCACATGGTCCGGCCGGGGACAGCCCAGCAGCCGGGCCGCCAGGCAGCGGGTATCGTACACCGTTCGGGAGGCGGCCATGGAGGCCCCGTGGGCTCCCCGGGCGGCGTTGCCCGCCGTGCAGATGGCCTCCGCCACCGCCCGGGCCACCTGGGGCGGCTTGTGCAGGGAGGTGGCGGCGCTGTCCAGATAAATTTCCGTCATCAGAACATCTCCAATACGCAGCAGGGGCCGTGGCCGATGCCGTTTTCCTCTAAAGCCGCCGTCAGGACGGCTTGGTCGCCGGGGGCCGCCTTCCAGGCCAGGCCGCACCCGGCGGAGATCCGGGAGGGCAGGGGAATGATGCGCCCCGGCAGGGACAGCCGGGTGAACAGAGCCTCCGCCGCCAGGGCCTGGGCCGTCTCCTGAAAGGAGATCACCAAGGCGGGGGTGCGCTGCCGGTTCTTCGGTCTGTTCGGCCGGGGCGAGGATTATTACATTCCCTGGGACTGCGTCCAGCGGTTCGGAGAGGACATCATCCTCATCGACAAGCCCTTCCAGCGCCGGGAGGGCGAAAAGAAAAAGCGGCGCTGGTAAACACATGGCCGCGCCTACAGGTGCGGCCATGTGTTTACCCTGCAAAAAAAATGCCGCCGGCGCGGCAAACCCTGCGTCGGCGGCATTCCTGCCGATTTTATTTTTCCTGCTGCTCCGTATCCTCTCCGCCGATCAGCAGCTGCCGCTGCTGGTTCAGCAAATAGGAGAGGTGCTCCCGGTCCGTGGTGTAATAAATACGGTTTCCCTCCACCAGGCAGGTAACAAGCCCCGCATTCACCAGCTTGCTCATATGGTGGTGAATGGTGTTGCGGGCCAGGCCGAAATGGTTGCACAGCTGCTGACCGTAGACCGCCGGATGATCCCTCAGATAACAGAGAATGTCAAACCGGGTCTTGTCCCCGATGATCCGGATGGCGTCATATACCTGGGAGGCGCTGCTGTTTTCCGCCAGGGTGCGCCGCAGCGACAGCCGCATAACTCCGCAGCAGATCAGCACGCTGCCGTCCTCCTGCTCCATGGAGAGGTTGGTATCCGGTCCCATCAGAAAGGGAATCAGGTGATAATGCACCTCCGGCGTGATGGCCAGGCTGGAGGTCTCCCGGAGATAGCTCTCCGTCCCCAGGCCCTCCACCTCCCGGCAGAAGGCCTCTATGATCTCCTGAATGCGGCCGGACTCCGTCTCCAGCGCCGCTATGGCCGGGCGCAGACAGGCTGCGATCTCCGGCAGCAGAGTCCGGTAATTCTGGTGGATCTCCAGCAGAGCCAGGCGGCTCTCCGTGGGGATCGTCAGCGCCAGCACCCGGGAAACCAGCTTTGCGGCAGCCCCGGCGGCAGGGCCGGACTGCTCCTCCAGGCTCAGCGAGATCATCATGTTTCGCGCCGTCTCGTCCGGCGTCAGGCGCTCCATCTGCTGCATCAGGGTCTCAAAGTCCTGCCGGCGGGACAGCATGGGATAGAAGAACAGAAAAGCCGGACTATAGGATCCGATGGTGCTGTAGGAAAAGCCCTTGATGTCGCCGAACAGACGCTGCAGGGTCTCTGCCGGGACGGAAACCTCCGTGTCCAGGTCCTGCAGCAGCTCCCGCAGGGCGGCGCTGGCCCGATGGAAGGGCTCCGCCTTCCGGACGCCCCGGGCCTGTAAGCGCTCCTCCAGCCGGTCCAGGGTATGGCCGTTGGCCCGGGAGCCTAAGTACGCCAGAGCCTCCAGCGCCGGGTTGATCTCGTGCAAAATTTCCATGACAGTGCTCTTCCTTTGCTTCTTTGACGGATGCGGACAGGCTTTCCTGGGGAGCATCCCGCGGTTTTCTCGCCCTGTCCCACTGGCCTTGATTATACATCCTTTTTTCCGGCAAAACAAGGGGACTCCGCGCCGCTGCGGCGGTTTTTTGCAGTCCTGCAATACAGAGCCGTTTTGCATGGGGCGGACCGTTGACTTTTCCGGGGGAATCGTGTATGATAAGAATGGCTCTGTGGGGACACGGGGCCGGAAAGTGAATCATGTCCGAGGATGCTGTGCGGCGGGTACCGCAAAGGCCGGAAAACGGTCAGGTGCCTGCCTAAAAGAAACGGGGTCGGAAACCCCACGCGAACGGCACTGTGGGCGCAAGAATGCACCGAAGCGGCCTTGGCCGCCGGGACGAAAGTCCGCCATTGGGGGCAGTCCCCTGAGAAGGTAGGATGCAAACGAGGAGCCATCGGCTCCACGGCGCGAGGCAGGAGAATTGCACGGCGGAGGACAAAAGCGCGGCGGGCGTTCTCTTCGTTGTGCGCGGGTGAAAGCATGCGCCGCTGGTGATCCCTTGGGGGAGACCGGCGGTTTTTGCGGCGGAAGTGCGCCCGTTTATGGGAATGCCCCGGTGCGCACTTCGTTGACTTGCCGGAAACGGCTGGGCATAAATTTTTCACAGGAGGAAAATGCATATGAAGAAACGCATCGCTTCTCTGCTGCTGGCATTGGTGATGGTACTGAGCCTGGTACCCACCACTGTCTGGGCAGCAGAGAACCACGACGGCCAGGTTCGGGTCGTTGTGGAAAACACGACCTACGCAAAGGCCAACGGCGCTGCCTGGGATGGCACGCTGGTGGACAAGTGGGTGGACCTGGCCCCCGGGTCCTCCATGATGGACTGCATCGTCAGCGCCCTGGGTACCTATTCCCAGACCGGCGCGGAGTCCGGCTACATCAGCGAGATCAACGGCCTGTCCGCCGGTGACGGCGGCGAAGCCTCCGGCTGGATGGGAACCCTGAACGACTGGTTCACCAATGTGGGCTTTGCCGACATCAAGGCCGGGGACAAGCTGTTCGCCGGGGATGTCATCCGGGTCATGTACACCGTTAACGGCTATGGCGCGGACATCGGCGGCGACTGGAACACCCAGAGCGACACCAGCCTGGCGGCCCTGTCCTTCAGCGAAGGCGTCCTGACTCCCGACTTCGCCTCCGACAAGACCGCCTACACCCTGACCCTGCCCCAGGGCGTCACCGGCATCCGGATGACGGCCACCGCCTCCAACAAGAACAATCAGGTCTATCTCTCTGCCGACGGCACCGACTATCGCCGGGTGGAGACCGTGCCCGTCCATAACGGCACCGTCCTGACCATCCGCTGCGGCGACAAGGCGGCGGCCACCGAGTGGTCCCCCGCCATCACCCCCACCACCTACACCGTCACCGTGTCCCAGGAGGGTGACGCGCCCCAGGGCGACATGGACGTCTCCTTCAAGGGCCTGCACAATGCCCAGCTGGCGTCCCTGAAGCTGTATGACTTCGCCGATGGCGTCAAGGGAGACCGCGACCTGTTGGCCAATGTGACCCCCGAGGCCGACGGCTATAAGCTGATGATGAACACCAAGCTGCCGGCCGGCGACTATCTGGTGGAGGGCTACAACGCCGAGGGTCAGCTCAACGGCACCCTGGTGCTGACCGTGAAGGCCAATCAGGACAACGTGTTCACCCTGAACCGCGTCTATGAGATCTATGCCACCAACGACAGCTACAGCTGGGTGGAGGGCAAGGATTACACCATCGACGTCACCGTTACCGCCGCCGACGGTACGGACCTGCAGGCCAAGACCGGCGTGTCCACCACCTATGGCAATACCCGCACCTCCTGCCTGTTCCTGGAGGGCGGCAGTCTCAGCATCACCCTGACCCCCCTGGGCGAGAAGGCCGAGACCTATCTGCCCATCACCACCGCCATGTCCAGCAAGCAGACCGTGGACTGCGGCGCCAAGAGCTTCGGCCTGTCCATCCCCAAGGCCCTGGACCTGACCGTCACCGCCCCCGCCGGCTCTACCCTGCGGATGGGCACCTTCGGCAGCTACTATAGCTATACCTTCCTGGAGCCCGTTTCCCAGGAGACCAAGGGCGACACCATGACCGCCTCCTTCCGCCTGCCGGAGACCGGCAGTCAGCAGTTCCTGCGGGCCCAGAATCCCGACGGCGTCACCTACTGGACCTTCGGCAAATTCACCGGCGGCCAGGAGCTGGCTGTGACCCGGGACGACCTGCACCTGGATGACGATGTCACCGCCGCCTCCGTCAACCGCTTCGACAAGAATGTGTATGACCTGGGCAACATCTACCTGAACATCAACCGCCAGGGCTACCTGAACATGGATGCCGGCCAGACCTACGAGCTGAACGTGCTGCGTAACTGGCAGGCCATCGAGAGCTTCATGAACGGCCAGATCGCCCTGCCCGACGCGCACTATCGGGTGCTGAGCCTGGACGGCGGCGACAGCGACGTGGTGACCATCACCCCCGATGCCAACAACTCCTGCCTGGCCACCATGACCGCCAACCGCCCGGGCACCGCCATCGTCCAGGTGACCTATGATGCCATGACCTTCGCTCAGGGTATGGGCGGCAAGGACTTCAGCGCCATCTGGCCGGAGTTCACCGGCGTGTTCGTGGTGTCCGTGGGCGCTGATGGCTCCTCTATTCAGACCAACACCTTCATCGACCGTCCCACCGTGAACGTCACCAAGGACGAGCAGAAGTATCTGGACGCCGAGCACGACATCCTGTTCTATGTGGGTACCCAGGGCGCCAGCTACAGCTTCACGCCCTGGGAGGGCTGCACTGTTACCGTGGCCCGCTCCACCGTCACCGATAAGATGACCTTCAACGGCTTCACCAGCCAGGGCGTTTCCGTGGATAAAAACGGCCAGGTCACCGTTACGGGCCTGACCACCGGCCGCCACATTCTCCGCATCGAGAAGGACGGCATGGCCGCCTACCAGGTCATCACCGCCCGGGGCGTCAGCTATGACATCATCGACGCCGACGGCAACGTCCTGCCCCAGGATGCGGAGCTGGTTCCCGGCCAGGCCGTAAAGGTCCAGTTCCACGACCTGGTAAGCCCCAAGGAGAAGATCTCCGGCGTTTACAACTTCAATTTCTCCCTGGTGTACCTGGATGCCCAGGGCAGCAAGTATCAGACCAACCCCGGCACCCCCTTCGGCCAGTATGACTTCAGCAGCAATCCGGCCCGTCAGCTGCTGAGCGTCACCATCCCCGAGACCGCCGAAGGCTACAGCTATGACCTGACCGGCACCATCCGGGTGGGCGGCTTTGGCGGCATTCCCACCCACCGCGGCGTGTCCTACCGCTCCGGCATGGACCGCCAGTACGGCACCACCACCGCCGCAGTCCTGACCCGTCTGCCTGAGCTGGTGCTGCCTCTGACCGGCTGGTACGTCCACGATGTGGAGCAGAAGATCGCCGCCATCGGCGAAGTGACCCTGGACTCCGAGGAGGCCATCCAGGCCGCCCGGACCGCCTATGACGCCCTGCGCCAGGAGCGCAAGGAGCAGGTCAGCAATTATGACGTGCTGGTGGCCGCCGAGGCCCGGCTGGCGGAGCTTCAGGACGAGGCCGTGGCCAACGTGGAGACCCTCATCAACGCCATCGGCCAGCCTGTGACCCCCGCCTCCCGCGCCGCCGTGGAGGCCGCCCGGGCCGCTTATGACGCCCTGGCCCAGAAGCTCCAGGCCCGGGTGGGCAACTATGACGTGCTCCTGGCCGCCGAGGCCCGGCTGGCGGAGCTGAACGCCGAGAACATCTATAAGACCACCGGCGACTATATCGCCGCCAAGGGCGCCCCCGTCACCGGCTCCATCGGCGGCGAGTGGGCGGTTCTGGGCCTGGCCCGTTCCGGCCGGGACATCCCCGGCACTGACGACTACTACGCCTCCGTGGAGGAGTATGTGCGCAAGGCCATGGACGAGGACGGCCGCCTGAACCGCTCCCGCTCCACCGAGAATTCCCGTCTGATCCTGGCCCTGACGGCTATGGGTAAGGACGTGACCCATGTGGCCGGGCGGAACCTGCTGGACGGCCTGGATTCCATGAGCTTCATCACCAAGCAGAGCGTCAACGGTCCCGTGTGGGCTCTGCTGGCTCTGGACAGCCATGACTATCCCGTCTCCGGCGACGTGACCCGGGAAAAGCTGGTCCGGGCCATCCTGGATACCCAGCGGGAGGACGGCAGCTGGCCTGTCATCGCCTCCTCCCAGGTCCCCGATGTGGATATGACCGCCATGGCCATCCAGGCCCTGGCTCCCTACTATGAAAACGCCCAGGTGAAGGCGGCTGTGGACGCGGCCCTGACCTTCCTGGCCGGTGTGCAGAACGCCGACGGCACCTTCAGCGAGATCCCCGGCACCGATGCCTCCGCCGAGTCCACGGCCCAGGTCATCGTGGCCCTGACGGCCCTGGGCATTGATCCCACCGCCGACAGCCGGTTCGTAAAGAGCGGCGTCAGCGTCGTGGACGCACTGTGCGGCTTCTATGTCACCGGCGGCGGCTTCCGCCACCTGATGGCCGACAAGACCGTGGACGGCATGGCCACCGAGCAGGGCTACTATGCCCTGGCGGCCTACTATCGCCTGACTGCCGGCAAGACCAGCCTGTATGACATGAGCGACGTCACCATCACCGTGATGCCCGATCAGCCTGTGACTCCCGATCAGCCCGCAAAGCCCGATGTTCCCCGTACCGGCGATGAAAGCCCGGTGCTGGTGTGGATGGGCATGGCGGCTCTGGCCGGTGCGGCCGTGCTGCTGATGCAGAAGAAGAAAAAGCGCGCGTAAACCGCCGCAAATACACCCGCGCAGGGGCGTTTTCGGACGTCCCTGCACATGGTGCTATAAATGGAGGTGTTCCCCTATGCGGAAAAGATACGGAAAATTCCTGCTGGCCCTGGTGCTGGCCCTGACATTGCTGATGGCGGGGTGCGGCAGCCAGACCCCGGACACGCCGGTAACGCCGGTGAACCCCGGCACGGAGCAGACGGATCCCCAGGACAAGCCCGAGACGCCGGATACCCCGGATACCCCCGACGAGCCGGACACCCCGGACACGTCAGAGCCGTCCGGCCAGGATCAATACCACACGGACCCGGTGCCCCAGGGGAAGCCCCAGCCGGTGGAGCCGGAGGAGACCAAGCCCGACACCTCTCAGCAAGCCACCTGCACCATCTCCATCTCCTGCGCCACCATCCTGAACAATATGGACAAATGCGAGGAGGCCAAGCGGGCGCTGATCCCAGCCGACGGCACCATTCTGGCGGCTTCCACGGTGACGTTCTCCCCGGGGGAGAGCGTGTTCGACGTGCTGCAGCGGGTGTGCCGGGAGCGGAAGATCCCCATGGAGTTCAGCTTCACGCCCATCTATAACTCCGCCTATATCGAGGGGATCTATAACCTGTATGAGTTCGACGTAGGCGACGGCTCCGGCTGGATGTACAAGGTCAACGACTGGTTCCCCAACTACGGCTGCTCCCGGTATCAGGTGCAGCAGGGGGACGTGATCTGCTGGGTCTATACCTGCGACCTGGGCTATGACGTAGGCGGCGGCTACGCCGCCGGGTAAGGCCCCGAAAACCGCAAAAATCCCGCAGGGCGGGGCCTGTGCGCCTCGCCCTGCGCAGAACCGTATGACGAAAGGAGGCCGGAGCCGTGGGCGACGCCTTTTCCCGCTATCATCCCCTGGTGAATTTCCTTTTTTTCGCCCTGGTGCTGGCCTATTCCATGGTGCTGATGCACCCGGTGTGCCTGGCGGTGTCCCTGACGGGGGCGCTGGTGTACGCCGGTGAGCTGGGAGGCCGCCGGGCCCTGGCGGGGCACCTGAAATTCGCCCTGCCGGTGCTGCTGCTGGCGGCCATCGTGAACCCGGCCTTCAACCACGCCGGAATCACCATCCTGACGTATCTGCCCTCCGGCAATCCCCTGACCCTGGAGAGCATCCTCTACGGCCTGGCGGCGGGGGCCATGCTGTGCGCCGTGGTGCTGTGGTTCGTGTGCTTCAACGCCGTGATCACATCGGACAAGTTCGTGTATCTGTTCGGCCGGGTCATCCCGGCCCTGTCCCTGGTGCTGAGCATGACATTGCGGTTCGTGCCCCTGTTCCGGCGGCAGCTGGAGGTGGTGCGCCAGGCCCAGTTCTGCATCGGCCGGGACGCCTCCTGCGGCAGCGTATGGCAGCGGGCCAGAAGGGCCGTGACCATCTTTTCCATCATGGTCACCTGGGCCCTGGAAAACGCCATCGAAACCGCCGACAGCATGAAAAGCCGGGGCTACGGCCTGCGGGGCCGGACGGCCTTCTCCATCTATCGCATGGAGAGCCGGGACCGGTACGCCCTGGCGTGGCTGGGCTTCTGGGGGCTGTATCTGCTGTGCGGATGCCTGGCCGGAGGGCTAAAGTGGTGGTATTTCCCCCTGCTGCAGGGGGTCATGACCCAGCCGTTTTCCATCAGCTTTTATCTGGCGTATCTGGCCCTGTGCCTGACGCCGGTGATCCTGGACCGAAGGGAGGCCCGCGCATGGCGCTGTTCACCGTCGAAAACCTGAGCTTTACCTATCCGGGGCAGACCGCCCCGGCCATTGACCGCCTGACCCTGACGGTGCCGGAGGGGGCCTTTCTGGTGCTGTGCGGCCCGTCAGGCTGCGGCAAGTCCACCCTGCTGCGGCAGCTGAAGCCCACCCTGGCCCCCCACGGGGTCCGGCAGGGGCGCATCCTATTCCGGGACGCCCCCCTGGAGCAGGCGGACCAGCGGACCCAGGCGGCCCGCATCGGCTTTGTCCAGCAGTCGCCGGAAAACCAGATCGTCACCGACAAGGTGTGGCACGAGCTGGCCTTCGGGCTGGAGAGCCTGGGGACGGACACCCCCACCATCCGCCGCCGGGTGGCGGAGATGGCGGCCTTCTTCGGCATCGAGGACTGGTTTTATCGGGACGTGGCGGAGCTGTCCGGCGGACAGAAGCAGCTGCTGAACCTGGCCTCGGTGATGGCCATGCAGCCGGACGTGCTGATTCTGGACGAGCCCACCAGCCAGCTGGACCCCATCGCCGCCTCGGACTTCCTGGCGGTGCTGGGGAAGATCAACAGGGAGCTGGGCACCGCCGTGGTGCTGACGGAGCACCGGCTGGAGGAGGCCTTTCCCCTGGCCACCGCCGTGGCGGTGATGGACCGGGGCAGGCTCCTGTGCACCGGCACCCCCCAGCAGGTGGGCCGTCTGCTGAAAACCCTGGGTCACGGGATGTTCCTGGCCATGCCCGCCGCCATGCGCATCTGGGCCTCGGTGGACACGGAGGCCCCCTGCCCCGTCACCGTCCGGGAGGGGCGGGACTTTCTGCGCCGATATGCCGCGGAGCGTCCGCTGGGCCCCCTGCCCCGGGAGGAGGCGCACCCCCGGCGGGAGCCGGTGATAACGGCCAGGGGGGTGTGGTTCCGGTATGAGCCGGACAGCCCGGACGTTGTAAAGGGGCTGGACCTGACCCTGGGCCGGGGGGAGTTCCTGGCCCTGCTGGGCGGCAACGGCGCGGGAAAAAGCACCACCCTGCGGCTGCTGTCCGGCATGAAAAAGCCCCAGCGGGGCGAAATTTCCCTTCGGGGACGCATGGGGATGCTGCCCCAGAATCCCCAGACCCTGTTTGTGAAGAAAACGGTCCGGGAGGACCTGTTTGAGATATTCTCCGGCACGAAAACACCCCGCCCCCGGCAGGAGGAGCGGGTGGCCCGGATGACGGCCCTGTGCCGCCTGGAGGACCTGCTGGACCGGCACCCCTACGACCTGTCCGGCGGCGAGCAGCAGCGGGCGGCCCTGGCCAAGGTGCTGCTGCTGGAGCCGGAGATCCTGCTGCTGGACGAGCCCACCAAGGGCCTGGACGCGGAGTTCAAGCAGACCTTCGCCCTGATCCTGCGGACTCTGCTGCGGCAGGGGGTGTCCCTGCTGATGGTCAGCCACGACGTGGAGTTCTGCGCCCGGTACGCCCACCGCTGCGCCCTGTTTTTCGATGGCGGCGTGGTGACGGAGGCGGCGCCCCGGGACTTCTTCAGCGGCAACAGCTTCTATACCACCGCCGCCAACCGCATGGCCCGCAGTCTGGAGCCCCGGGCGGTGACGCCGGAGGACGTGATGGCCGCCTGCGGCGGCACGGTGACGCCGGAGCCGCCTCTGCCGGAGGATATCCCTCCTCTGCCGGAGGCCCGGGAGGAGACGCCGGACTGGAAGCCGCCGCGCCTGCCCCTGTGGCGCAAGGCCCTGGCCGCCGTGTCCGGGGCGGGAGCCATGGCCATCTTCCTGTATGCCGCCAATGTCACGGACCTGTCCGCCGTGGTGGACAAGGGCGGGCTGACGGCTCTGGGGCAGAAGCAGCTGGCGCTGTATCTGGTGTTCTGCGGACTGCTGCTGATCCTGGCCCTGGCCATCGGGCGGCGGTCCAGGCCCCCGGCGCAGGTGCAGCTTCCGGTGGAAAAGCGGAAGCTGTCCCGCCGGACGACGGCGGCTGCGGCGTCCATCCTGCTGCTGATCCCCGTGACCCTGTTCGTGGGGGTGTATTACCTGAATAACCAGCGATACGGCCTGGTGTCGATGCTGGTGCTGCTGGAGTGCATGGCCCCGTTTTTCCTGGTGTTCGAGGGGCGGCGGCCCCAGGCCCGGGAGCTGGTGGTCATCGCGGTGCTGTGCGCCATCTCCGTGGCGGGCCGGGCGGCGTTTTTCATGCTGCCCCAGTTCAAGCCCGTTATGGCCATGACTATCATTTCCGGCGTGGCCCTGGGCGGCGAAAGCGGCTTCCTGGTGGGGGCCTTGTCCATGCTGGTGTCCAATATGCTGTTTTCCCAGGGGGTGTGGACCCCCTGGCAGATGTTCTCCATGGGGATCATCGGCTTTCTGGCGGGTGTCCTGTTCCGGAAGGGCCTGCTGCGGCGGACCCGGGGGAGCCTGTGCACCTTCGGCGCGTTCTGCGCCATCGTGATCTACGGCGGCATCATGAACCCGGCGTCGGTGCTGATGTGGGCCGGGGCGGAGACCCTGACCTGGAAAACCCTGCTGACCTATTACGTCACCGGCTTCCCGGTGGACTGCGTCCACGCCGCGGCCACGGTGTTCTTCCTGTGGATCGCCGCGGAGCCTATGCTGGAGAAGCTGGACCGCATCAAGGAAAAATACGGCCTGCTGCTGTGAGGGCTGCCGGGGGGTTGCAATTTCCGGAAAAGTGTGGTATACTGATCTACCAACCAAAAGAGAGGAGGTCCGCCATGGAAAAGCGGGGTATCAAGATCGCGGCCCAGAACCGCAAGGCCCACCACGACTATTTCGTGGAGGACCGATACGAGGCGGGCATCGAGCTGGCCGGAACGGAGGTCAAGTCCATCCGGCAGGGCCGGGTGAACCTGAAGGATTCCTACTGCGTGGCCAAGGACGGCGAGATCTACGCCCACAGCATGCACATCTCTCCCTATGAGCAGGGCAACATCTTCAACAAGGACCCGGACCGGCCCAAGCGGCTGCTGATGCACAAGCGGGAGATCCGCAAGCTCCACGACCTGCAGAAGCAGGACGGCTATGCCCTGATCCCCCTGAGCCTGTATTTCAAGGACAGCCGGGTAAAGGTGGAGCTGGGCCTGTGCAAGGGCAAAAAGACCTATGACAAGCGGGACGCCATCGCCAAGCGCGACGCCAAGCGCGAAATGGAGCGGGCCGTCCGCGAGAAAAACCGGTAAAAAAGGAGCGTATCCATGAGCAATCCCATTGTTACCATCGAAATGGAGAACGGCAAGAAGATCACCGCCGAGCTGTATCCCGATATTGCGCCGCAGTCCGTGCGGAATTTCATCTCCCTGGCCAACTCCGGCTTCTATAACGGGCTGATTTTCCACCGCTGCATCTATGGCTTCATGATCCAGGGCGGCTGCCCCGACGGCACCGGCATGGGCGGCCCCGGCTACTGCATCAAGGGCGAGTTCGCCGCCAACGGCGTGCCCAACGACCTGCGCCACACCCGGGGCGTTCTCAGCATGGCCCGGGCCCAGGCTATGGACTCCGCCGGCAGCCAGTTCTTCATCATGCACAAGGACGCGCCCCATCTGGACGGGCAGTATGCTGCTTTCGGAATGGTCATCGACGGCATGGACGTGGTGGACGAGATCGTCTCCCAGCCCAGAAACATGATCACCAACAAGCCCAAGAAGCCCCAGGTGATGAAGTCCGTCACCGTGGACACCCAGGGCGTGGAGTACCCGGAGCCTGACAAGCTGCCGGACCCCTTCCACAAGTAAAAATGTTTTCAAGGTATCCGGGCCGGTTTCCCGGCCCGGACGCCTCCTATCCCATATACGGGGCTGTACCGGTTTCGACGGGGGTGTGGAGGCAGGATAAGCGGGCGGCGGCGCCTGACCGCCTTAAAACGGGCAACTTTAAAATTAACTGACAACAATCGTATTGCTGTCGCTGCCTAACTAAAGGCAGCCGTCTGAACCGGAGAGGCCACAGGCCGGGGAAGGCGTCGTTGATGTGGCGGACGTGCGGCGGGTAAGAGTTGCCCCGCCCATGCATCATGACTCTACTGAACTGTGCAGTCTGGCCAGTGCCTGCCCAGGGAGGGAATGCTGAAACTGTCCTGCGCCCGGAGAAGGTCCTGTCAAAGTGCTTTCGGACAGGGGTTCGACTCCCCTCAGCTCCACCATTGGACGTATATCCGAACCCTACATTGCGTGGGGAACGGTATTTGTCCAAACAAAAAGACACTCCTTACCGTAATGGTAGGGAGTGTTTTCTTTGTATCTAAGGCACTTAGGTGAGTTAGGTGAGTAATCGGGCTAAAATCCCTATAACTTCTTCTTAGTACGCGCGTATATAGAAATAGTTATAGGGAAATGTACCCGATTACTCACCTTCCTCACCTAAACTTTTTAAATTTAGGGGCAATTATAGTCTTACTTCTTCCCCTTCACCACAAACCCGGCAAACCCCGCCGCTTTCAGCTTTTCCAGCATCCTGTCGGCGTTGGCGCGGACGGCGAAGGCTCCCACCTGGACCCGGTACAGCACCTGTTCGGCGTCGGCCTTGGGTTCTTCGGCAGGCTTCTGCGTCTGAGCCGGGACGAAGGCCACGCCCAGGTACTTGCACAGGCCCTTGGCGATGGCCTCGCCGATCTCCGTGGTGTGCTCCACGATCCACTTGGCACCCTCCACCGTGTCGTGGAATTCGCACTCACAGTATACCGTGGGAGCCGCCGGAGTCCGCACCTCGTAAAGGTTGGGGTTCTTCTGCACGTTCTCGGACGTTCCCGGCGTCAGCGGGGCCAGCTCCGCAAACACCGCCTTGCAGGCGTCGTACCCCTTGCCGGGGATGGCGTAGCAGAACAGCCGGGTGCCCATGACCTTGCCGTTGCAGGCGTTGGTGTGGACGCAGTTGTGGATGTCCGCCCTGAAAGCGTTGGACTGGGCGCAGCGCTGGGCCATGGTGGAGCCAAACGCCGCCACCTGCACCTCCACGCCGCTGCGGCGCAGGGCCGCCGCCTCCGCCTCGGCGATCTTCTGGCACTGAACGTGCTCGTTGGTATTGCCCCAGGCGTAAGCGTTGCTCACCTGGTCGCTGGGGCTGATGTAGACCTTCTTACTCATCGCTATTCTCCTCTCCCGGCAGATTCTCCTCTGCCGTGTCCTCAGTGTGTACCTTCAGCTTTTTCAGCAGGGCCTGCATAAAGCCCGGCACCGGTGCGCCAATGGCCGACACATTCTCCAGGATGGACAGCAGCTCGTTGATGACCAGCCAGATGATGACGATGCTGGCAAACAAAAAATCCACCGGCCAGTTCCAGCCCAGGCTGTCCGCCCCGTAGCGCAGAAGCCAGTCCACCACGCAGGCCACCCCGACAATCACCAGATAGCCCACCTTTTTCAGGATGCCCCACAGGCCCACCCGGGAGGACAGCTCCCCGGCGTTCCATGCCTTGGTCATGCCGGTGATGTAGTCCAGGACCATCACCACCAGCAGCACCAGCACCGGCACCAGCAGCTGAATGCCGTAAGCGCACAGCGCCCCCAGGGCGGCCGCCAGCGCGGCCTTGATCGTGTTTTCTTTCATGTAAAATCTCCTTTCCTGCCGCCTTGGGCGGCGTGATTACTGCGTGAATGCCTTGGCCGACAGATTGCCGCTGTTGTCCACGGCGATGGTGTACAGGGTGTCGTTGGGGGCCTGCACAAATACGTTGGCCATGTTCTGCTTGACCTCATCACCAAACTGCATGGGGGTACCCACCCACACCTGCTTATAGGCGATCTCCTGGTTCTTGGTGATGATGGCCCCGGCGGCATCACCGTTGCCCACGATACGAATGAACGCCACACTGAGATCGTTAATGGTAATACTAAAGCCCTTGCCGTCGCTGTCGAATACTGCATCGTAGGAGGTCCCGGAGGTGGCTTTGTATGTCACAGCGCCAGTAGAAGTCTTCATGCCATTGTACTGCACGGCAATGGGCCAGATGGAGCCGCCGCCGCTCTCAAAGGTGCCATCCGGGCAGCGCACCCGGATCACGTCCCCGGACTTGCATCCGATGTAATTGCTTGTCCACATGGTGTAGGTCCGCACGTCCGTGCTTTCTCCGCCGGAGCCATTGAGTCTAGTGTTGGGCTTAAAATCTGGGTCAGCCGTATTTAATGCATTCGTAAAATTCGGCTGCTGCTGGTATTCACCCTCGGCGGCCTGGACGAACGAGGTATCCGCCGGGGTGATGGGCGCGGCGACAGGCTGCCACCATCCGGAGCCGGTCCACCACTTGGGCTTGCCCAAGCTGCTGTCCCAGACGGACATACCCGGGTAATACTTATCCGCGTCCAGCGTTCCGCCCTGACCGGGCAGGGCAACGGTATCCGCCAGATACTGCCGGTTTCCGCTGGCGTAGCCATCGTAGGGCACCAGCCCGGAAGGGGTAGGATAGAAGTAGCCGTTAAGCCCATCTGTCGCAAGAAAAATCTTGCTGTCTGCGCTGGGGATCGTGGCCAGCAGGTCGGGCAGCTGCCCGGTACGACCGGCGGACCGGATGATGGAAAACCCGATCAGAGACAGCGCAATCTGCGCGGTGGGGCCGGTTACGTCCACAAGCGCTGTGTTGGTGTAGGTGTCGGCGCTGCGCTCGTAGAGCTGGAGCCCGCACACGGTGACCGTTGCGCGGTTGGCCATCATGATGGGCACGCCTGCCGTCTGCCGCCAGCCGCCGGATCAGCTGTCCACTGTAGGCATGGTTTTGGCGGCATTGCCGGTTTTCTTGATGATGGCGGTGGACGGATTCTCGCCGATCAGCGCCGGACTGTGGCCCTCCCACCATTTGACGCCGTCGATGGTGGTCACCGCATCGCTGTAGGTCTGGATGACCAGCGGCGCGGTGATGATGTAGGTGCCCGCCGGGACATACACGGCCATGGCCAGCGTCGACACAGCCCTGTCAATGGCCGCCTGAATGGCCGCCGTGTCATCCGTGCTGCCGTCGCCCTTGGCCCCGAAGTCCCTGACGTTCAGGATGCCTCCGGCTTTTTTCTTCCAGCTGGCAGGGCGTCCGTCCGCCCCGACGGTATCCACCGCAATCTGGTCGCCTGCGGACAGCCCCGACAGCCCCATTGCGTCGGCAATGGAGGAAGCCGTCACGCTGGCGTCGGACCCGGCGGGGCCTCGCGGGCCGGTATCGCCCTTGGGTCCCTTCAGATTGGCCAGAGCCACCACATTGTCCCAGTTTTTCCCATCGCCGGAAAACTGGATGTATCCGCCCTCCACCCGCATGGACGAGACCGCCGGGTGCTCCGTCAGATAATCCGCCACCGCCTGGGCGACGCTCTCCGGCTGCACCGCAATCAGCCGATTGAGCTTTTCCGTGAGCTGATCGTACACATCCTCCGCCGGGTCTGCCGGAGCGCCGCCGGGGGTGGTGACAGACGGCAGCACCGGCAGGGCCGCCGCCCGGCTGGTGTGCAGGTCCCCGGCGTACAGGCCCACGGACGCCCGCCCCGACGTGCTGAGCACCGGCAGGGCCGCCGTACTACCGGTGAATACCACGTCCTGATAGCTCCCGTCCGCCAGGTTTACCCGCATGGTTTTGGTGCCATAGGGGGTCCACTCGTTGTCCAGGGCCCACACCACCGTGTAGTCGCTGTTGCCGCAGATCACGGTCCCTGTGCCTCCGGCCCGCTTGTCCCGAATTTTGATCTTGATTTCAGGCATTTGCATCATCTCCCTTCGGATACGCCCGCACGCGGCGTAAAAGTTGCCCCCGCTGTTGCCGTCTCCGTTTTTGCTGACAGTTGACAGCATGGCCCTGCGATGCTACAGCTTCGCCCGCACCGGCGAGGACGCCGCCTATCTGGCCTTTGACATTCCCCTGGAGCAGGTGGAGCAGGGCCTGGCTGCGCTGAAAACCCTGGGCGTCGGCGGCTTCAACGTCACCATGCCCTGCAAGACCGCCGTGGCGGGGCTGGTGGACGAGCTGCCCCCCGCCGCCAGACTCATCGGCGCCTGCAACACCGTTACCGTCAGCCAGGACGGCAGACTCACCGGTCACAACACCGACGGCATCGGCTTTGTCCGCAATCTCCACGAAAACGGCGTGGAGGTCCGGGGCAAGCGTCTGGTGGTGCTGGACGCAGGCGGCGCGGCTACCGCCATCTGTGTGCAGGCCGCTTTGGACGGCGCGGCGGAGATCGCCATCTTCAACCGTGATGACGAATTTTTCGCCAACGGACGGCACACCGTGGAGAAGCTGGCCCAGACCATGCCCGGCTGCAAGGCATCCATCACCCCGCTGGAGGACGGCGCGGCCCTGGCCGATGCGGTGCAGCACTGCGACATCCTGGTAAACGCCACCCGTGTGGGCATGAAGCCCCTGGACGGCGAGACGTTGGTCGATCCCGCCCTGTTCCGCGCCGATCTGGTGGTGGCGGACACGGTGTATAACCCCCGGGAGACCCGGATGATCCGGGAAGCCAGGGCCGCAGGCTGCCAGGCCGCCGTGGGCGGCATCGGCATGCTGCTGTGGCAGGGCGTGGCCGCCTTCAGGCTATTCACCGGCAAGGATATGCCCGCCCAGGAGGTCCTGGAGAAGTTCCTCTCCTGACAACGAGAAAGTGAGGTGCGACGATGAAATTCCCCAACATGTTTTCCCCCGTGCAGATCGGCACGGTGACGGTTCCCAACCGCTTTGTGGTGCCCCCCATGGGCAACGATCTGGCCAACACCGACGGCTCCCTCAGTGAGCGCTCCCTCTCCTATTACCAGGCCCGGGCCAAGGGCGGCTTCGGCCTGATCACCATCGAGTCCACGGTGGAGAAGGACAGCGAGCTGGGCGGTAACTTCTGGAGATTATTTCAAGCGATCTGATTTACGCATAACAAGCTATCGGAAAGGCTGCTGTCAAACGACGGCGGCTTTTCTTTTTCGGGAAGTATTCAAGAAGTCATAAAGTTCCGTGAGTAATGGAAGAAGGCAGCGTTTACGAAAATGTCACAATTCAACGCAGAAAAACCTCAAATATTTTAGATAGCCCCACCATCAGAACGGATTGACAATTCGACAAAATGTGATATAATCCCACTGTCTGGAAAAATATAAAGTTGTAGCACAGAGGTATCTGCTCAAAAGCAGATGAGAAGGGAATCCGGTGGGAATCCGGAGCGATGCAGTCACTGTGTACGGGAGCGGCCTTGCAATCCACTGGGAAACTGGGAAGGGCAATGCCGTGACGAACGAAGTCAGGAGACCTGCCTCTGTGTGGAATCTCAAACCTGTTGCCAACGGGTTGGTTTTCCTACAAACTTATGATCCGTCGCGGAGCGCCGCACGGATGTATATGTAGTAAGAAGCTCTGAGGGCGGCTGTGTGAAACACAGCCGCTTTTATATTTCTTTCAGAACAAATATTTGGAAAGAGGTAGATCAACCATGAAGAAAGCACTTGCCTTTCTGATGGCGGCTGTGATGCTGATGAGCATGCTGACCGCCTGCGGCAACAAGGACAACAACGACGTGAACACCGAGAAGACCGACAAGGCCGCCGCCGATAAGGTCGCCGCCCTCATCGATGCCATCTACGTGCAGGAGCGCACCGAGGAGACCGATGCCCAGTGCGAGGCCGCCAAGGCCGCTTGGGATGCCCTGACCGACGCCCAGAAGGCACTGGTGGAGGGTGAGGAAGCCAGCCCCGACTATTTCGGTCTGGACACCGGTGACGCGTCCAAGGACGATCCCCGCAACCAGGACGAGATCGGCGAGAAGGAGCTGCTGGTGGTGTCCTTCGGCACCTCCTTCAACGACAGCCGCGTAGCCGACATCAAGAGCATTGAGGACGCCCTGCAGGCGGCCAACCCCGATTGGTCCGTGCGCCGCGCCTTCACCGCTCAGATCATCATCAACCACATCCAGGCCCGTGACGGCGAGAAGATCGACAACATGGAGCAGGCTCTGGAGCGCGCTGTCGCCAACGGCGTGAAGCAGCTGGTGGTGCAGCCCACCCATCTGATGCACGGTGCTGAGTACGACGAGATGTGCGCCGCCATTGACAAGGTTCGTGACAAGTTCGAGTCCGTTGAGATCGCCGAGCCCATGCTGGGTGAGGTGGGAAGCGACGCCACCGTCATCAACACCGATAAGGAAGCCGTTGCCAAGGCCGTCGTCGCCGCTGCTCTGAGCGAGAGCGGTTACGAGTCCACCGCCGCCGCCAAGGAGGCCGGTGTGGCTTATGTGCTGATGGGTCACGGTACGGCGCATGTGGCGAAGGTCACTTACAGCCAGATGGCCACCCAGATGGACAAGCTGGGCTATGAGAACGTGTTCATCGGCACCGTGGAGGGCGAGCCTGAGAATACCTCCTGCGAGGCCGTGATCGCAGCTGTCAAGGAAGCCGGTTACACCACCGTGGTGCTACGTCCCCTGATGGTCGTGGCGGGCGACCACGCCAACAACGACATGGCCGGTGCGGACGAGGATTCCTGGAAGACCATGTTTGAGGCCGCCGGTCTCACCGTGAACTGCCAGATCTCCGGCCTGGGCCGTATCGATGCCATCCACGCGCTGTATGTCGCCCACACCAAGGCGGCTATCGACGCTATCGCGTAACAAGGACTGAACGGGCTCCGGGGCGGTATATTATCGCCTCGGAGCCTTTTTCAGAGCAAGGAGGACACATAAAAATGAAGAAGTTTCTTTCCTGTCTGCTGGCACTGCTGATGACGGCATCGCTGCTGACGGGCTGCGGACAGCAGAAAACAGATGACAACAATGGCGGCGATGTCGCCGAGCCCGCGCTGGCGGACGGCACCTACACCGCGGATTTCAACACCGACAGCAGTATGTTCCACGCCAACGAGACCTGCGACGGCAAGGGCGTGCTGACCGTGAAGGACGGCCAGATGACCATTCACGTCAGTCTCGCCTCCACCAGCATCGTGAATCTGTTCCCCGGTTTGAAGGAGGACGCACAGAAGGACGGCGCCGTGCTGCTGCAGCCCACCAAGGATACCGTCACCTATCCCGATGGCCTGACCGAGACGGTCAACGGCTTTGATATCCCCGTGCCCGCACTGGACACGGAGTTCGACGTGGCCCTCATCGGCAAGAAGGGCGTGTGGTATGACCACAAGGTTTCCGTCTCCAACCCTGTTCTGAAGGAGGATGACGGCGATGACGCTGCCGCCATCGCATTGGCGGACGGCACTTACACCATTGAGGTGGGCTTTGAGGGCGGCTCCGGTAAGTCCCATGTGCTGACCCCCTGCACCCTGAAGGTGGAGAACGGCGCTGCCACCGCCACCATCGTGTGGAGCAGCCAGAAGTACGACTATATGCTGGTGGACGGCCAGCGCTATGACGTTCTCACCACCGAGGGCGGCTCCACCTTCGAGATCCCCGTGCGGGCGCTGGATACCCCGCTGACGGTGATCGGCGACACCACCGCTATGAGCACCCCCCACGAGATCGAGTACACCCTGACCTTTGATTCCACCACGGTGGTGGAGGCAGCCCAGTGAAACGGCTGACCGCCGCGGTACTGGCGCTGCTGCTGATGCTGTCCCTCTGTGGCTGCGGCACGGCAGACGCCCCTGCCAAAACCGATGGACAAACTGTCTCCGTATCGTGGGATGAGTTGGTCTTTGACCGTACCATGCCCCTGCGCTATGCCCAGCAGTTTACCGTAGAGTATGCCGGAGAGAGCTACAAGCGCATTACCATCAACAACGACCGGGTGTACCTGCTGGTAGCGGAGGGCGCGGCGGTACCGGAGGGCGTACCCGCCGGCGTCACCGTTTTGCACCAGCCGCTGGATCAGATCTATCTGGTGGCGGCCGCCGCCATGGACTACTTCGACAAGCTGGACGCCGTCGGGTGCATCACCCTCAGCGGCAAAAAGCAGTCGGACTGGTATATCCAACGTGCCAAGGACGCCATGGACAGCGGAGCGCTGGTATACGCCGGCAAGTACTCCGAGCCGGATTATGAGCTGATCTTGTCACAGGGTTGCGATCTGGCGGTGGAAAACACCATGATCTATCACTCTCCGGCGGTGCTGGAGCAACTGGAGCGGCTGGGCATCCCTGTGCTGGTGGAGACATCCAGCTACGAGACCCAGCCCATGGGCCGGATGGAGTGGATCAAGCTGTACGCGGCGCTGCTGGACAAGGAGGACGAGGCCGAGGCGCTGTTTAATGAGAAGATGGACAGCGTGGCGGACGTACTGGAGCAGCAGCCCACCGGCAAGACTGTGGCGTTTTTCTACATCACCAGCAGCGGCGCTGTAAACGTCCGCAAGTCCACGGACTATGTGGCGAAGTGCGTTGCCATCGCAGGCGGAGACTATGTCTCCTTCGATGAATCGGCGGAGGACAACGCCCAGTCCACCGTCAACATTCAGATGGAATCCTTCTACCACGGTGCAGTGGACGCCGATGTGCTGATCTACAACAGCATCATCGATGGCGAGCTGCACACGCTGGACGAATTGGTGGCACTGGATCCACTGATGGCCGACTTCAAGGCCGTCAAGAGCGGTAATGTGTGGTGCCTGACCAAAAACTTCTATCAGGAGTCGCTGGAGCTGAGCGATCTCATTCTGGACGTGAACCATGCGTTGAACGACGCGCCGGATACGGCTTTTCACTTTCTGACACGGATGAAGTGAGCATTTTTTACATCATAAGGAGGAGCGGCATGAAGAGAAACCGAACACTTCGCATCTGGGGAGGCTTCTTGCTGCTCCTCCTGCTTTTATTCACATTTTTGATTTGGAATATCTTCGCGGGAAGCGTTTCTCTTTCCGCGTCTGAGATATGGCGGATCCTGCTGGGGGGGCGATGTTGGCTTTACCCAGAGCCAGATCATCGTAAAGATCCGTCTGCCCCGGCTCCTGTCGGCGCTGATCCTGGGCGGGGCGCTGTCCCTGTCCGGCTATCTGCTGCAAACCTTCTTCCACAACCCCATCGCAGGCCCCTTCGTGCTGGGCATCTCCTCCGGCGCAAAGATGACGGTGTGCGTGGCCATGCTGGTGCTGCTGAGCCGTGGCAAGACCACCTCCTCCGCCATTCTCATCGCAGCGGCCTTCGTGGGAGCCATGGTATCCATGGGCTTCGTGCTGCTGATCTCCCAGCGGGTCAAGCGCATGAGCCTGCTGGTGGTCTGCGGCGTGATGATCGGCTATATCTGCTCGGCACTGACGGATTTTCTCGTGACCTTTGCCGACGATTCCAGCATCGTGAATCTGCACAACTGGTCTCTCGGCTCCTTCTCCGGCATGAGCTGGGACAACGTAAAGACTATGGCCGTTGTCTGCGGCATCACGCTGCTGCTGACCTTCCTGCTTTCCAAGCCCATCCGGGCGTACCAGTTGGGCGAGGTCTATGCCCAGAATATGGGCGTCCCCCTGCGGGCCTTCCGGACGGCGCTGATCCTGTTGTCCAGTGTGCTGTCCGCCTGCGTCACGGCCTTTGCCGGCCCCATCTCCTTTGTTGGCATCGCAGTGCCGCACCTGATGAAGTCCCTGTTCAAATCGGCGGAGCCGCTGTGTATGATCCCAGCCTGCTTCCTGGGCGGCGGCGTGTTCTGCCTGTTCTGCGACCTCATCGCCCGCACCGCCTTTGCCCCCACAGAGGTGAGCATCAGCTCCGTCACGGCGGTATTCGGCGCACCCATCGTCATCTACATGATGATCCACAGAAAGGCGGCGTGAGTATGGCAGCATATCTGGAAACCAAGGCGCTTGCCGTGGGCTACCACGGCAAGCCGCTGATTGAAGATGTCGCCCTCCATGTGCAGCGGGGCAAGATCGTGACGCTCATCGGCCCCAACGGGTCGGGAAAATCCACCATCTTAAAAACCATTATCGGCCAGCTCTCCAAGGTGTCCGGCACAGTGTTTCTGGACGGCAAGGCCATGGAGGAGCGCAGCCGCAATGAGATCGCCCGGCGCATGGCCATTTTGATGACGGCCCGCATGGAGCCGGAGCTGATGACCTGCCGGGACGTGGTGAGCAGCGGCCGCTACCCCTATACCGGGCGGCTGGGCATTTTGCAGCCGGAGGATCAGGCCATCGTGGAGCGCTCGCTGGAGCAGGTAGGCGGCATGGAGTTTGCTGACCGCCCCTTCTCCGCTATCAGTGACGGACAGCGCCAGCGCATTCTGTTGGCCCGGGCGCTGTGTCAGGAACCGGAGATCATCGTGCTGGACGAGCCCACCAGCTTTCTGGATATTCGCTACAAGCTGGAGCTTTTGACGGTGCTCAAGCGCATGGTGCGGGAGAACGATCTGGCGGTGCTGCTGTCCCTCCACGAGCTGGAGCTGGCGGAGCGCATTTCCGACACGGTGGTGTGCGTGGCGGGCGACCGCATCGACCGCATCGGCACCCCGGAGGAGATTTTCACCCGCGAGTATATCGCAAAGCTGTACCGGATGGAGCACGGGAAGTACGACCCCTGCTTCGACAGCCTGGAATTTGTGCCGTAAGGAGTGCTATCATGGAAAAACAAGGTGTTTTTTACGCCGTCAGCGTGGGTCCCGGCGACCCGGAGCTGCTGACCCGGCAGGCGTGCCGGGTCTTGACGGACTGCGACGTGGTGGCCGCTCCCCGGATGAAGTCCGGGCGGATGCTGGCGCTGGACATCGCCGCCGGTGCTGTGGATATGCAGGGCAAGACCATATTGCCGTTGGATTTCACCATGGCGCGTGACGCGGCGGTACGGGAGGACAGCTACCGCACGGCGGCTGCCGCCATCGAAACGGCGCTGGCGGCCGGGCAGGACGTGGCCATGGTCAATCTGGGCGACGTGTCCGTGTACGCCACGGCCTACTATATTCTGGAGCGCATCCGCTCTGACGGGTTTAAAACGGTGATGTGTTCCGGCGTCACCAGCTTCTGCGCCGTGGCGGCGCGGCTGGGGCGCAGCCTCACCCGCATGGATGAGCCCCTCCACATCCTGCCGGGCAGCGCCGATCTGGACAGTGCGCTGGCGCTGCCGGGAACGAAGGTCATCATGAAGTCCGGCAAGGCCATCCACGAGACGGCGGCGGCGCTGGAGCGCCGCGGTATGGCGGCAAACGCCGGTATGGTGGCGGACTGCGGACTGGAAACGGAGCAGGTCTACACCGACCTGCGGCAGCTGCCGGAGGAGATCAGCTATTTTGCCACCATCGTGGCGGATTGAGAGGTCGCTATGGAGCAAAAAGTCCCCCGCTTGGTACTGGCCGGTACCAACAGCGGCTGCGGCAAAACCACCGTCACCTGCGCCGTTTTGCAGGCGCTGGTAGCGCGGGGCCTGCGGGTAGGCGCGGCAAAATGCGGCCCGGATTACATTGACCCCATGTTCCACAGCCGGGTCATCGGCGCGAAAAGCTCTAACCTCGACCCGTTCTTTTTTGACCCCGACACCATGCGCTATCTGCTGGCGCACAATGGTGAGGAGTGCGATGTGACGGTCATTGAGGGCGTCATGGGATACTATGACGGGCTGGGGCTGACATCCACCCGCGCCAGCACCTATGAGACGGCGCGGGAAACGGAAAGCCCCGTGGTGCTGGTGGTCAACGCACGGGGGGCGGCGTTGTCCGTTGTGGCGGCGGTGCAGGGCTTTCTGGACTTCGCGCCGGACAACAACGTGCAGGGCGTCATTCTCAACGGGTGCAGTGCCATGAGCTACGGTGCGCTGGCGCGGGAGCTGGAAAGCCGGCTGGGCGTCCGCGCCTGCGGCTATCTGCCCAGGCTGCCAGAGTGTACGCTGGAGAGCCGCCATCTGGGGCTGGTGACAGCGGACGAGGTGGCGGATCTGCGGGAGAAGCTGCGCAAGCTGGCGGCCGAGGCAGAAAAAACGCTGGACATAGCCGCCCTGCTGGAAATTGCGGCTGCCGCGCCGCCGCTTCGCTTTACGCCGCCGGTATTGCCGGAAAAGGGCGCGCCGGTGCGGATCGGCGTGGCGCGTGACCGGGCGTTCTGCTTTTACTATGAGGACAGTCTCGACCTGCTGCGGCAGCTGGGCGCGGAGCTGGTGCCCTTCAGCCCCCTGACGGATGAACGGCTCCCCGACGGTGTACAGGGTCTGTACTTAGGCGGCGGCTACCCGGAACTTTACGCGGCGCAGTTGGAGGAAAACCACGCCCTGCGCAGGCAAATCCGAGACGTTGTATACGCGGGGATGCCCTGTATCGCCGAGTGCGGCGGCTTCATGTATCTGACGCAGTCCATCGCAGGCCGCGCCATGGTGGGTGCGCTGCCGGGGGACTGCTTTGATACAGGGAGGCTGACCCGATTCGGCTATATCACCGCCACGGCCCGGAAGGACAATCTCCTCTGCCGCGCCGGAGAGCAGGTACCCATGCATGAATTCCACCACTGGGACACCCCCCAGCCCGGCGGCGCTTTTCTGGCGGAAAAGCCCTCCGGAAAGCAGTGGACCTGCGTACACGCCACCGATACGCTGTACGCGGGCTTCCCCCACTTCCATTTTTACGCCAAGCCGGTCATGGCACAGCGCTTTTTGGCGGCTTGCAGAAAGGAGACGCTATGATGGAGCAAATGAAGCCTATGGACATTGAGAAGCGCAGCTTCGCCATCATCACAGAGCTGCTGGGCGACCGGCGGCTGGACCCGGAAAACGAGCTGGTCATCAAACGGGTCATCCACACCACGGCGGATTTTGACTATGTGGACAATCTGGCCTTTTCCGGCCACGCGGTGCAAAAGGCCATCGCCGCTCTACGGGCGGGCTGCGACATCGTCACCGATACCCAGATGGTCAAGGCCGGGATCAATAAGACGATCCTCGCCTCGCTGGGCGGAGAGGTACACTGCTTCATGTCGGACGCGGACGTGGCGGCGGAGGCTAAGGAGCGGGGCGTGACCCGTGCCTTTGTATCCATGGAGCGGGCGGCAGCCCTGCCCAAGCCCTGCATCTTCGCCATCGGCAACGCCCCTACGGCACTTTTTTCGCTGGAGGAGCTGATGGAGGCCGGCAAGCTCCGTCCCGCCCTCATCATCGGGGTACCGGTGGGCTTTGTGAATGTGGTGGAAAGCAAGGAGCGCATCATCGAGGCCGCTGCCGCACCCTACATCGTGTCCCGGGGCCGCAAGGGCGGCAGCAACGTGGCCGCGGCCATCTGCAACGCCATGCTCTACCAGATCAGGCGGTAGGTTATGAAGGAATTTATCATACGGGACGGAAAAAAGCTCCGTCTGGGCTACACCACCGGCTCCTGTGCCGCGGCGGCGGCCAAGGCCGCCGCATGGATGCTGCTGAGCGGCAGCAAAAAGGAGTCCATCCGCCTGCTGACACCCAAGGGCATGGAGCTGGCATTGGCGGTGGAGGACATCTATCTGTCCCCGGACTGTGTGCGCTGCGCCATCCGGAAGGACAGCGGCGATGACCCGGATATCACCCGTGACACCCTGATCTATGCCGAGGTGCGGAAAACAGAGACTGTTGGCATTGTCATCGACGGCGGACAGGGCGTGGGCCGGGTAACCAAGCCGGGTCTTGACCAGCCGGTGGGCGCGGCGGCCATCAACTCTGTACCCCGCCGGATGATCCAGGAGGCCGTGGAGGAGGTCTGCGGCCTGCTGGGATACACCGGCGGCCTGTATGTGGTAATCTCCGCTCCCGATGGCGAGACGCTGGCGAAAAAGACCTTCAATCCCCGGTTGGGCATTGAGGGCGGCATCTCTATCTTAGGCACCACGGGGATCGTAGAGCCTATGAGCGAGCAGGCGCTGGTGGACACCATCCATGTAGAGCTGCGGCAACGGCGGGCGGGCGGCGCGGATTATGTACTGCTGGCCCCCGGCAACTACGGCGTAGACTATATCAAGGGTGCCATGGGCATCGACCCCGCCACGGCGGTGATGACCTCCAACTTCATCGGTGACGCGCTGGAGATATGCCGGGAGCTGGGCTTCAGAGGGGCGCTGCTCATCGGTCATATCGGCAAGCTGGTAAAGCTGGCGGGCGGTATGTGGAACACCCACTCCCGCTACGGCGACTGCCGCATGGACATCCTGACGGCCTGTGCCGCCGCAGAGGGGCTGCAAGGCGGTGCGGCGGAGGAGATGCTCTGCTGCGCCACCTGTGATGACGCCCTGCGGCTGTTGAAGGAGCAGGGACTTTATGACGCAGTGCTGCACCGGCTGGCCGGGCGCATTGACGACATGATGCACTATAAATGCAGTGATATAGAGACGGGAGCCATCCTCTTTTCCAAGGAATATGGCTATCTTTGTGAGACGAAGGGCGCATCCAAGCTGCTGCGCCGGATAAAGGAGGACTGACAATGGTACATTTTGTGGGAGCGGGCAGCGGCGCTGCCGACCTCATCACCGTCCGAGGCGCCAAGCTGCTGGGCGAGGCCGACGTGGTGATCTACGCCGGCTCATTGGTGAATCCGGCGCTGCTGAACTACACCAGGGAGGGCTGCGAGATCCACGACAGCGCCAAGCTGACGCTGGAGGAGGTTATCGCCCTCATCGAGAAAGCGGAGGCGGAGGGAAAGACCACGGTGCGTCTGCACACGGGGGATTCCAGCATCTATGGTGCGGTGCGGGAGCAGTTCGACGAGCTGGAAAAGCGGGACATTGTCTACGATGTCTGCCCCGGCGTAAGCGCCTTCTGCGGCGCAGCGTCCGCGCTGCGGGCGGAGTACACCCTGCCCGATGTGAGCCAGACCGTCATCATCACCCGCGCCCCGGGCCGCACCCCGGTGCCGGAGCGGGAGTCCATCCGCTCGCTGGCGGCCCATCAGGCCACCATGGTGCTGTTTCTCAGCACCTCACTGACCGAACTGCTGCAAGCCCAGCTGCTGGCGGGAGGCTATACCGCTGACACCCCGGCGGCGGTGGTCTACAAGGCCACTTGGCCGGAGGAGCATATCTTCCGCTGCACGGTGGGGACGCTCCACGAGACGGTGACAGGCAACGGTCTGACCAAGACCTCGCTGATCGTGGTGGGCAACTGTCTGGGTGACACCTATCTGCGCTCGCTGCTGTATCACCCCAACTTTACAACGGAGTTCCGCAAGGGGGCGCAATGAGAGCCGCCCTGTTCGCCTTCAGCCGGGGCGGCTGCGTCACGGCGCGGCGGATACTGGCGGCGCTGCCGGAGGAGGCATGGAAGTGCTATACCATGCCGCGTTTTGAAGAGCCGGGCTTTCTGCCGCTGGACAAGGCGGTATATGGCGCGAGCTTTTCCGCCATGGACGCACTGATCATTGTGGGGGCCTGCGGCATCGCCGTGCGGGAGATTGCCCCCTATGTCAAAAGCAAAAAAACCGACCCGGCGGTGGTTTGCATCGACGAGGCGGGACGGTTTGTGATCCCCCTGCTCTCCGGCCATATCGGCGGCGCCAACGCGCTGGCGGTGGAGCTGGCGGAAAAGCTGGGGGCCACGGCGGTAGTCACCACCGCCACCGATGTCCGCGGCAAATTTTCCGTGGACGCATGGGCTGCCCGGCACGGCTGCGCCATCTCCGACATGGGGCTTGCCAAGGCGGTTTCGGCGGCGATCTTAGAGAAGGATATCCCCCTTTGCAGCCAGTTTTCTCTGCCCGCCCCCCTGCCGGAGGGTACGTTTGCCGGGGAGAGTGGCCCGCTGGGCGTTTTCATTGGCTGGCGCACAAAGGCACACTTCGCCCGCACCCTGCGGCTTATCCCTCGCGTACTGCGGGTAGGTGTAGGCTGCCGGCGGGGCATCTCCGCCGAGGCGGTGGTGCGTGCGGTGCAGACAGTGTTCGCGGAAAATGGGCTGGACACGGCGGCCATCTGCGGCGTCTGTTCCATCGACCTGAAGCAGGACGAGGCAGGCCTGCTGGCCGCCTGTGAGAAAAACAACTGGCCGGTGCATTTTTACACGGCGCAGCAGCTGCGGGATGTGGCGGGTGACTTCACTCCCTCCGACTTCGTCCGCTCCGTTACCGGCGTGGACAATGTCTGTGAGCGGGCGGCGCTGCTGGATGCCGAAAAACTGATCGTACAAAAAACAGCGCGGGACGGCGTGACCGTCGCCGTTGCGGCGGAGCATTGGGAGGTGCGCTTTGGGTAAGGTAACTGTAGTAGGTATCGGGCCGGGCAGCTATGAGGATATGACCATTCGGGCGGATACCGCCCTGCGGGCGTGTGACGCCATCGTAGGCTATCCGGTGTATGTGGATCTGGTGCGGGATCGCTACCCCGGCAAGGAGCTTCACTCCACCCCCATGACACGGGAGGCCGAGCGCTGCCAGCTGGCGCTGGAGCTGGCGCGCAGCGGTAAGACCGTTGCCATGGTCTGCTCCGGTGACAGCGGCATCTACGGCATGGCGGCGCTGGTCTATGAGCTGCGGGGCGAGGCGCAGGAGCCTGAAATTCAGGTGGTGCCTGGTCTGACGGCGGCTTGCAGCGCCGCAGCGGTGCTGGGTGCGCCGCTGACCCACGACTTTGCGGTCATCAGCCTCAGCGATCGGCTGACGCCGTGGGAAACCATCGAAAAGCGGCTGGACTGCGCGGCGGCGGCGGATCTGACCATCGCCCTGTACAACCCCGCCAGCCACGGCAGACCCGACCACCTGAAGCGGGCCTGCGATATCCTGTTGCGCCGTCTGCCGGGAGAGCGGCTGTGCGGCATCGTGCGCAATATTGGCCGTGAGGGGCAGAGCAGCCGCATCCTGACGCTGGCAGAGCTGCGGGAGGCGGAGGTGGATATGTTCTGCACCGTGCTGATCGGCAGCGCCGTCGTCAAAACAGTGGCCGGTCAACTGGTCACACCCAGAGGATACCGCAATGTGTAATATCTGCGTGTTTGCCGGCACCACGGAGGGCCGGGAGCTGGTGGAATTCCTGGCCGGACAGCCGGTGCAGGCTACGGTATGCGTGGCCACGGAGTACGGTGAAACGCTGCTGCCGGAGGCGGAAAACATTACGATTCTGGCGGGATGCATCCCGGTAGAGGACATCATCCGGATGCTGCAAAGGATGCGGTTCGATCTGGTCATCGACGCTACCCACCCCTATGCCACCTCCATCACCGAGAGCATCTGCACAGCCTGTCGGGAAACGGAGACGGAGTATCTGCGTCTGCTGCGGCAATCCTCCGAACAGACGGAGGATGTGGTCTGCGTGGAGAATGCGGCGGCGGCCGCCGCATTTCTGGAGAGTACGCGAGGCAATATCCTGCTGACCACCGGCAGTAAGGAGCTGGCGGCGTATAGCGGCATCCCCGATTTTACCCAGCGGGTATACGCCCGGGTGCTGCCCATGGATGCCTCGCTGGAGGCCTGCCGCGCAGCAGGGCTGAAGGCCGCCCATATCATCGCCATGCAGGGCCCTTTCTCCGAGGAGATGGATCTGGCCACACTGCGGTTTGCCGACGCCGCATGGATGGTGACCAAGGACGGCGGCGAAGCCGGCGGCTTTCCCGCTAAGGCATCCGCCGCCCGGAAGGCGGGCGCAGGTCTGGTGGTCATTGGCCGCCCGCCTCAGCGGGAGGGGCTTCCCTTTGCGGCGGTGCTGGATGTGCTGCGTAAGCGGTTTGGCTGCACCGTCCGGCCGCAGGTGCGGATCGTCGGCATCGGCCCCGGCAGCCGGGAGGCTATGACCCGTGAGGTCAGTGAAACCATTGAGGCGGCGGACTGTCTCATCGGCGCAAAACGGATGCTGGAGGCTGTGGCGCGGCCGGGACAGCACACCTGCGACGCCATTGCGCCGCAGGATATTGCGGACTTTATCCGCACCCACTGGGAGTACCGCCGCTTCGCGGTGGTCATGTCCGGCGATACCGGCTTCTTCAGCGGCACGAAAAAGCTGCTGCCCCTGCTGGAGGGCTGCGACACGGCGGTGCTGCCGGGTTTGAGCTCGTTGTCCTATCTGTGCGCCCGGCTCCGGACCTCCTATGAGGATGTCCGGGTGGTGAGTCTCCACGGGCGGCAGCACAACATTCTGCCGGAGGTGCGGGCAACCAGCCGCCTCTTTGCGCTGGTAGGCGGCGAGCGCGGCATCAACGATCTGTGCCGTACGCTGACAGAGGGTGATCTGGGCCATGTCTCTGTGTATGTGGGCCAGCGGCTGGGCTACCCAGATGAGCGCATCGTGCGCGGCACGGCGGCGGAACTGACGGATGGTGTCTATGCCCCTCTGAGCGTGGCGCTTATCGAAAACCCCCATCCCGACGCGGTGGTCACACCGGGTCTGCCGGATGACGCCTTTCTCCGCAGTGCGGAGGGAATGCCCGTGGTTCCCATGACCAAAAGTGAGGTGCGGGCGGTGTGCCTTTCCAAGCTGCGGCTGACGGAGCGGAGCGTCTGCTGGGACATCGGCGCCGGTACCGGCTCAGTGTCGGTGGAAATGGCCTTACAGGCAAAGCAAGGGCTTGTCTGCGCCGTAGAGCGGCGAGAGGATGCCGCAGCGCTGCTGGGGCAAAACCGTAATCGGTTTGCATTGGATAACTTACAGGTGGTCTGCGGCAGCGCGCCGGAGGCCTGCGTCGGTCTGCCAGCCCCCACTCACGCATTCATCGGCGGCAGTGCCGGCAATATGCACGAGATCGTGGCGCTGCTGCTGGCAAAAAATCCTCATGTCCGCATCGTGGCCACGGCCGTTTCGCTGGAGTCCGTGGCTGAACTGACGGACTGCCTGCCGGCGTTCCCCTTTGCGGAGACGGAGGTGGTGTCCCTGCAAGCAGCGCGGGACAGAAAAGCCGGAAGCTACCACCTGATGAGCGGACAAAATCCCATTTATATTTTTACGATGCAGGGCGGAGGAGAAACGGCATGATGTGGTCGCTTGCGGCACTTGTTATCGGCTTTTGCATAGACCTTCTGGTGGGCGACCCCCACGGCTTTCCCCATCCGGTAGTTCTGATTGGAAAATGTATCAGTGTGTTGGAGCGGGGGCTGCGGTGCATATGCCCCAAAACGCCCTCCGGTGAGCGGGCGGCGGGCGCCATCCTGTGGGGAGCGGTGGTCATCGTATCCACCGCCGTCCCGGCTCTGCTGCTGTGGCTGAGCGGTCTGGTCAGCCCGTGGCTGCGTCTGGCGCTGGAAAGCGTGATGTGCTGGCAGATCTTGGCCGTCAAGTCCCTGCGGGACGAGAGCATGAAGGTCTATGACGCGCTGGAAAGCGGGGATTTGGCCGCCTCCCGCCATGCTGTTTCCATGATCGTGGGGCGGGATACCGACCGGCTGGACGATGCCGCCGTGACCCGTGCCGCCGTGGAAACGGTGGCGGAGAACACCTCCGACGGCGTGGTGGCGCCGCTGCTGTTTCTGGCCATCGGCGGCGCGCCGCTGGGATTTTTCTACAAGGCAGTGAACACCATGGACTCCATGCTGGGGTATGTGGAGCCGCCCTATAAGAACATCGGTCTTGTACCCGCCAAGGCGGACGATGTGGTGAATTATATCCCGGCGCGGCTGTCCGCCCTGCTGATGCTGACGGCGGGCGGCCTGATGGGGCTGGATACGGCGGCAGGCTGGCGGATCTTCCGCCGCGACCGCCGGAAGCACGCCAGTCCCAACTCGGCGCAGACGGAATCCGTCTGCGCGGGGCTTCTGGGCCTGCGTCTGGCCGGGGATGCGTGGTACCACGGCGTGCTGCACAAAAAGGAGTATATCGGCGACGCATCGCGGGAGATCACCCACGAGGACATCCTCCGTGTGTGCCGCCTGATGACCGTCACAGCGATCCTCACCCTGCTTTTGAGCTGCGGGGTCAAGCTGCCCTTTGCACTGTGAAGGAGACATAGATGCTGTATCAAACAAAAAATCAACACGGCGGCGATGTATACGGCGGCGGTATCACGCTGGATTTTTCCGCCAACACCAACCCCCTGGGTACGCCTCCCGGCGTACTGGAGGCGGTGTGCCGGGCTCTGCCCCGGCTGCACCGCTACCCCGACCCCTACTGCCGCCGGCTGGTGCAGGCTATCGCGGGCCATGAGCAGGTGCCGGCGTCCTATATTCTCTGCGGAAACGGCGCGGCAGACCTGATCTACACATACTGCGCCGCCCTGCGGCCCCGGACGGCGGTGGAACTGGCCCCCACCTTTGTGGAATATGGGGCGGGACTGGCGCAGGTGGGTTGCCGCGTAGAGCGGTATTTCCTGCATCAGGCGCAGAATTTCGATTTGGACGAGAGGTTTCTGTCCTTCTTAGAGGAAAAAAAACCGGAGGTGGTATTCCTCTGTAACCCCAACAACCCCACCGGGCGGCTGATCCCGCTCCCTCTGCTGGAGCAGATCCTGCAAAACTGCGCGGCACAAGGGGCGCGGCTGTTTCTGGATGAGTGCTTTCTCGATCTCACGGAGGACGGCGTCAGCGCCAAGTCCCTTCTGGCAGCGCACCCGGAGCTGCTGATCCTGAAGGCATTCACCAAGAGCTACGGCATGGCGGGCATCCGGCTGGGGTACTGCCTGTGCGCCGACAATGCGTTACTGCGCCGCATGGCGGCCGCGTCCCCGCCGTGGAACGTGTCCTCGCCGGCCCAGAGTGCCGGTGTGGCGGCGCTGGCGGAGCGGGACTTCCTGCAAAGGACGCTGTCCCTCGTCCACACGGAGCGGCGGTGGCTCACGGATAACCTGACGGCGCTGGGCTTCTGGGTATGCCCGTCCCATGCCAATTACCTGCTGTTCCGTGGGCCGCTGGGGCTGCGGGAGGGCCTGCTGCAGCAGGGTATCGCCATCCGTGGCTGTGGGAATTACAACGGGCTGGGTGACGGGTGGTATCGCATTGCGGTGAGGCCTCACGGGGAAAATGAAGCATTGATAACGGCCATCCGGCAATTCTGCAAGGAGAAATCACTATGGCAATGAATATTATGATTCAGGGGACCATGTCCAATGCGGGAAAGAGCCTGCTGGCGGCGGGACTCTGCCGCGTTTTGAAGCAGGACGGCTACCGCGTGGCACCGTTCAAGAGCCAGAACATGGCGCTGAACTCCTTCATCACCAAGGACGGCGGCGAGATGGGCCGGGCGCAGGTAGTGCAGGCAGAAGCCGCCGGGATCGAGCCGGACACCCGCATGAATCCCATCCTGCTCAAGCCCACCACCGACGTGGGCAGTCAGGTCATCGTCAACGGACAGGTGCGGGGCAATATGCAGGCCATGGAGTACTTCCACCGCAAGCGGGACTACATCCCCGCTGTGCTGGAGGCCTACAACAGTCTGAACTCAGAGTATGACGTGATCGTCATTGAGGGGGCAGGCAGCCCTGCGGAGATCAACCTCAAGCAGGATGATATCGTCAATATGGGCCTTGCCAAGCTGGTGGACGCGCCGGTGCTGCTGGTAGGCGACATCGACCGGGGCGGCGTGTTCGCCCAGCTCTACGGTACGGTGGCACTGTTGGAGGAGGACGAGCGCCGCCGCATCAAGGGCGTGGTGGTCAACAAATTCCGGGGTGACCGGGCCATTCTGGAGCCGGGACTGAAGACGCTGGAGCAGCTGTGCGGCATCCCGGTGGCGGGGGTCATCCCCTACGCCCACGTAGACATCGACGATGAAGACAGCCTGACCGAGCGGTTTGACCGCTCCAAAGAGCGAAAGCTCTTGGATATCGCGGTAATCCGTGTGCCGCGCATCTCCAATTTCACGGATTTCAGCCCCTTCGAACATTACGGAAACGTGTCGCTGCGCTATGTGGATCAGGTGAGTGACCTGCACCAGCCGGACATGATCCTGCTGCCGGGTACCAAGAGCACCATTGCCGACCTGCGGTGGCTGCGGCAGTCCGGTCTGGAGGCGGCCATTTTGAAGGCGGCTGACGCCGGCACGCTGGTTTTCGGCATCTGCGGCGGCTATCAGATGCTGGGGCGCACCGTGTCCGACCCGGAGCATGTGGAGGCCGCCGGTGTCACGGAGATCAACGGTTTGGGTCTGCTGGAGATGGACACCGAATTTCGGGGTGAAAAGGTGCAGACCCAGACGCGAGGCGTCTTTTACGGTGTGGAGGGAATGCTCTCCGGCCTGAACGGACTCGCCTACGAGGGGTACGAGATCCACATGGGCCGCAGTCAGCAGCAGATGCCCGCCCTCACCGGCAGCAGAAACGTATACGGCAGCTATGTCCACGGCATTTTTGACGCGCCGGGCATCACGGATACGATCCTGAAAGCACTGTGCGCCAGAAAGGGTGTGTCCTTTGACGCGCTGGCAACCTTTGACGCCTGCGGCTACAAGGAACGGCAGTACGACCTGCTGGCGGACGTGGTACGCGGCGGACTGGATATGTCCTTTGTCTACCGGGTGCTGCGCCGGGAAGTATAACGAAACAAGTTCCAATGGAAAAAGAGGGAGAGAGTTGAGCAGGATATTATGCGTGATTGACGGCATGACGGATCCCCACTTTCAGGTGGAGCGATATGGCCATCTGGCGTCCATGGGTTCTGTGCGGTATGTGGATACCTGCGGCGGCTTCCCACCGGAAACACTGCACTGCGTACTGCGCCTGTTGGGGGTAACGGATCTGCCGGTACATCTCCGAGGCTATGTAGAGGCGCTGGGGGCCGGAATCCCCGTCCGGCCCGATGACCTGCTGCTGCGGGGCAGCTGCTACACGCTGGATGGAGAGGGCTGCTGCACCATGCCTTGCTGTGCCCCGGCAAAGGTAGAGGATCCTGCATTTACCTATTACCGGCTGGGCGGCTATCAGGCACTGCTGGTATTTCCCCACATGGCGCATACTGTGAATAACATTGTAACGCAGATTCCTTCCGGCGGGCAGCGGGCACTGTGCCCGCAGGGAAGCCTGGTACTGCGCCATGCCTTTGAAAGACTGCTGACGAAAGAACGATGTATGCTTCTGTGGGGACAGTCTGTTCCGGTAGCACTGCCGCCATTTCCCCAGAAGAGCGCCGTGATCTGCGGCAAGGAGTTGGTAAAGGGGATTGCCCGGCTGCTGCACATGGAGCTTTTCCCGGTAAAGGGGGCTACTGGCGATGTGGATACGGATCTGGACGCCAAGACAGAGGCAGCTCTGCGAGCGGCGGAACGCTGCCCCTTTGTGCTGCTGCATATCAACGGGGCGGATGAAGCGGCCCATCGCCACGATTCGGCGGAAAAGGAGACTTTCCTGCGCCGGGTCGATGATCGGGTGCTCTCCCGGCTGTTGGCGTCTGAGCATGAGATTGTGGTGGCCTCCGACCACGGAGCTGATCCAGAAAGCGGAGCCCATCTGGGTGGCCCACAGCCTTTTTTTACCAGCCGTTAAATGGTAATAGTCAAGATATGAAGACTGCATAACGGCGGCAAGGCTTAAAATCAAAACCTCTGGCTTATCCGTAATCTCATTAAGATAAGCAATAATCCAGACCGCCGATAGGGCGGTCTGGATTATTTTTGCAAAAAAATCAAAAAAACACTTGACAATTTGAAAAAAATCGGAAGCTTCGCCTTGAGAGGAATTGATGCGTGCATGAAGTACGCCGCCGACAAGGACGCTTTCGTATCATTGATGGAGTCCGAGGGCTACACAGTCCGCTGGGAGAGCAGCCGCAAGTACATCACCTACACCACGCCGGACGGCATGAGATGCCGCGACAACAAACTACACGAGGAAAAGTATTGCAAGGAGGCCATGGAGCATGAATTCAGAATCCGAGCGGAGATTATCCACGGACGAGCTGAAGGCCCGCAACCGCGCCGATGCGGAGAAGCCGAAAAATCTGCTGAGCAGCGCACCGCCGAGTACACCGACACAGCCGATGCACCCCATCGTGATCCAATGTCTGCTACCGCAGGCGATGAACAAGCTGACAGAGCAGGCAGACGGAATAAACTGGGAGCTGGAGGAAATTCGGAATGTGCTGCCGGAGTTGAAAACGCGCATCGACCTGACGCCGGTGCAGAAGTCTCTGACAGAGATCCAGAAATCACTGACGGAGATGAACAAACTGCTGGAACGGGTTGGGAATCTGAGCGAGAAATATTCCTCCAAGTGGATCGACTGGCTCCCGGACTTCAGCCTGCTGGTGGCCCTCAAGTGGATCATGCTGGTGCTGATCCTTGGCACGGCGGCACTGGCGGGTTGGTATGGCGCGGCGGCGATCCGCGGCCTGTTCCTC
The DNA here is from genome assembly GCF_020687045.1 of Brotocaccenecus cirricatena. Lineage (NCBI taxonomy): Bacteria > Bacillati > Bacillota > Clostridia > Eubacteriales > Oscillospiraceae > Brotocaccenecus > Brotocaccenecus cirricatena. The sequence continues at coordinate 2,966 of NZ_JAJEPW010000016.1, read as the reverse complement.
TGATCCCCGCTGCGGCTGGGCTGGCTGCCGCAGGGACACTACTGGATGAAGATGAGGACGCCGAGGAAAAGCGGCGGCGCATGGAGGAGAAAATCGCCGCCGAAAACTTCGGCGCGGCGGTCGGCTTCGCCGCAGGCGCGGCTCTGGCGGTGAAAGAAAAATTGGATGAACACGCCGCGCGGGAAGAACAGCAGCATGAGCAAACGATGGGAGGACTCTAAAAATGGCAAGCATCAAAAAATTAGATGAGCGGCGATATAAGATCACCGTCAGCAACGGCTACCGGCCCAACGGCAAAAAAATCAGCAAGGCAAAGACCACCATCCAAGTCCCGCCCGGTGTCCCCAAGCGCGGCATCGGGCAGTATGTCGCCCACGCCGCCGAGGAGCTGGAGCGCAGCTTCAAGACCGGCTACGCCGAGGATGGCGAGATGACCTTTGAGGAATTCGCCTCCCGCTGGCTGAAGCGGCAGACGAAATATGCCCCCAGCACCATCGCTGCATACCGGCGGATGCTGGAGGTGGTGTATCCCATGATCGGCGGCATCCGCCTCAATAAGCTCCGACCGATGGCACTGGAAAATATGCTCTCCGAGCTGCGCAAGCGCAAGCACCACGGAAAGCGCATCAACGAATCCACCGCGCAGCGGTACCTCTCCGTGGTCTCCGCCGTACTCAGCGACGCCAAGCGCAATGAGATCATCGAAAAGAATCCCGCGCGGATGTTAGACCTGCCCACACCGCAGCGCACGGTGCAGCGCATCCCCACGCGAGGCGAGGTGGAAAAGCTGCTGGACGCGCTGGCAAAGGAGCCGCGGCACTACCGTCTGTTTTATCTGCTCTCCATGTACACCGGCTGCCGCCGGGGCGAGCTGTGCGCTCTGCAATGGTCGGACTTCACCGGCACGCAAAACGGTCTGCTACTCACCGTCAGCCGCTCCCGCAGCAGCGTTCCCGGCAAGGGCATCGTGGAGGGCTCCACCAAAAACGGCAAGAGCCGTGAAGTCTATCTATCCTCCGACCTGCGGGGCATCCTCTTGGCCTACAAGCGCCGCAAGCAGATGGAGGCGGACAAGCAGCGCCGCAGGCTCAGTCCCTACCTCTTCACCGACGAGCAGGGGCAGCTCATCCACCCGGACACCTTCACCAAGCGGCTGCGGAAGATCTATGACGCCATCGGCTTTCCACGGGAGTACCACCTCCACACCCTGCGGCACTACTTCGTGACCTCGCTGCTGCACTGCGGCGTGGACAAGCAGACGGTGGCAGACCTCGTGGGGCACGTGGACACCGGTTTCTTAGAGCGCACCTACTGCCACCCGCAGCAGGCGCAGAAGGAGCAGGCGGCTGACTCCATGCGCACCATGCTCCGTCCAGACGGCGGACAGATTTTCAATCTTGCCGCCCGTTCCTCGAAGCGGCGCAGCGCATGATTGTTGCTTTCGTAGAAATTCATTTTTCCAAGAAAATTGTGATAGCTTTACCGCTGCGCTTGCGGTATGTTGTGCTTGCCAAGCAAATCTCAACTGTACCAAGATCAAATGAAAGCGAGGTCATTTTTATGGCAAGCATCCGCAAGCGCGGCAGCAGCTATCTCATCGTGGTGTCCATGGGCTATGACTACAACGGCAAGCGCATCAAGCCCCAGCAGAAAACCGTCCATCCGCCGGAGGAGCTGACGCCCAGGCAGGTGGAAAAGTGGCTCAACGAGCAGGCAGTCCTCTTTGAGCGGGAATGCCGCCACACGCCGCAGCCCATCCAGCAGCTCACGCTGGCAAAATACATCGACCTGTGGTTGACGGACATCGCTCCCGACAAGCTGGCGAAGTCCACCATCCGCCGTGACCGGCAGGACATCGAGCGCATCCTCCCGGCGCTGGGTCACTACAAGCTCACCGAGCTGCGGCCGGAGCACTTCCGGAATTTCTACGCAGAACTGCGAAAAGTCACCAGCATTGAAACGAAAAAGCCACTCTCCGAGTACACCATTGAGGGCGTGCACGCTACGCTGTGCAGCATCCTCTCTGATGCCGTGGAGGGTGGCTTTCTTTCGCATAATCCGGCTTGGCGCACCTACCGCTACGCCGGGCGCAAGTGCGAAAAAAAGATCGCGGACGAGGAAACAGCGCAGAAGATCATCGCCGCGCTGGAGGGCGAGAGCATCAAGTATGAAACCTACTTCAAGCTCATCATCGCCACGGGAATGCGGCGGGGTGAGTGCTGCGGACTGAAGTGGTGCGACATTGATTGGGAGCAGCGTTCCATCCACATCTGCCGCAACGCGGTCAAGGTGACAGACGAGGAAATCTTCGTTAAGGAACCCAAGACCCGCGCAGGTGACCGCTATGTGTACTTCTCCGCCGAGATGGAAAGTCTTCTGCGGGAGTACCGACAGGAATGTGCATACATCACCGAAACCTATGACCGCCGTGAGCTGACCGCCGACGACTTCCTGTTCCGCCGTCAGGGAGCGCAGCTCCCCATGACGCCCACCACCTTCACCTACCGCTTCAAGCTGATCCTCAAGAAGAACGGCCTGCCGCAGGAGCTGAACGTCCATTCCCTCCGACACACCGCCGCCAGTCTGATGATCGCGGGCGGCACGGATGTCGCAACGGTGGCGGGCATCCTCGGCCACAGCCAGCCCTCCACCACGCTGGACATCTACACCCATGCGTTTGACAAGAACAAAAAGGCCGCCAGCGCGGGACTGCAAGGGATGCTGGAGATTTGACATAGCGTAATAGCTCAGTTGGATCGCAAAACGCGCAATAGTGGTCAAATCAGGTTTCAATTCCCCTAACTTTCTGCATATAAAAACCGTCTCAAGCATATTGCTTGAGACGGTTTTTGTCATAACTCAACACTATAGATTTTTTCGAAATTTGCTTTAAAAAAACGTCGTATGACAGCAAGAAAAACTTGATGCACAGAACTCACTTGTCTTTTGATTCTTCAGTTGTGTCA
>NZ_JAJEPW010000015.1:0-58467 GCF_020687045.1 Brotocaccenecus cirricatena | reverse complement strand
TATGTTTGAATGTTGCCAACAGCGTCACCCACTTTCTGCAAGACTTCAAACTTTAGGGCAGCAAGGTCGGAAACCGCCGCCCGTACCTCCCCGGCAAGCTGCGGGTAGGGGCTGTGCCACTCGTTCAGCGTCCGGGCTATCTGGTTTAAGTTGCCGCCGATCCTGCCGTATTCGGCGGTCAGCTTCCCGACAGCGGCAAGCAACTCGTCATTGACGGGGGAAACGGTTATGATGGGGCGTATGGCTGCCCCGGTTATGGCTTGCCGGATAAACTCGGCTTGGCTCATGTTGTAAGCAGAAAGCCTTTCCGCAAACTCGGCGTATTCTTCCTCGGTCATGCGTGTCTTGACTACCCGGCTGCGGTGCGGCGTGTTATATCGTTTTCGCATGGTAAAACCTCCTTCGGCTGTGCGTGGTGTCCTCTCACTAATAGGAGAAAAACAGGGTGTAAAGCGGAACTGTTTTTGAAAAATCCGAAAAATTATTTTGAGGGATTTTCCAGCGGCGTAAGCCGCATAAGCAGGGTTTGGGGAAGGCACTCCCCAACAAGATTCCCGCAGGGGCAAAATGAGCGATAAGCGAATTTTGGTACTGCGGTAGAATCTTGCTCTGAAAAACTCCGGCGTTCCCCGGCTTCCGTACTTTCCGCTAACAAGACGTTTCAAAAGGGCTTTGCTACCCGCTATTCCGGCATATCTTGAAAATTTTCCTTTCACTACCTACAACACCACGCAAAGCAAAATGGACGGAGATTTTTAGAATTTCCCCTTATTCCCTACAACACCACGCAAGCCGAAAAAGGCGGACAATGGCAGTATTTTTTTCTTTGATACCCTCCACGGATAAGTAAGGGATTTTGCCAACTGCGGCGGCAATTTTCCCTTTTGTTTTTTCATACTGGGGATTTTCAAAAATGCCAAACAGGAACGAAAAAAAGCAGCAAATCTGTTGAATAGATTTACTGCTTTCTGGTTGCCGGCGAAGCGGCGGTTATTCAGTTGTAGGCGGTAGGGCTATCTCCCAAAGCGGAACTTGAAAATAGCTGTGAGAAGCGTCTGGGTGATGTAGTCCTCTGTATCTTGGTCTACCCGTCCATTCACACGGGCGGCACATTGTATGCGGCGGCGGTAATACTGCAATACAGTTCCCACCGCTTCCGGCTCCCCGCTGGTGGCTTGGACGATTGTTTCATAGGGGAGAAGCCTATTATTTCTCATATGCCATTCCCTCCATTTCCGCTTGGAGCTGCCGTAGGACTTTTCGGATATGGTAGCCCGCTGTGCTGCGGCTGCGCCCGTACTGTCTGCCAATTTCGTGCTGTGGAATACGCTTGAAAAAGGACAGGTAAATCATTTCCCGCTCCCGTTCGTCCAGCCGTGACAGGGCTTCCGCAAGTAAGCCGCTGCTGAAAATGACCGTATCGCCGCAAAGGGTAAGTATGTATTCCTCGTCCGGCTCCGGGGCTTGGAAATATTCATCTGTCGTGCCTAAAGGGTAGTGCTTTTCGTCTGTGAGGTATTCAAGGGATATTTCTCTTTTGTGCTTCCTGCTCCGTGTCCTCGCTGCGTTGATCGTTGCATTTCGGATAACGACTTTGCAAAAGGCATGGAAAGTGTACTCGATATGTTCCCGATATTCTTCTGTACAGGTCATGGAAAATCCCCCTTTCCTCCCAAAAGGGCTGTGGCTGGTTAGTAGTTGCTTTTTATGATAGTAAGGGGCGGCAGCACTTTAGGCTGTCGCTCCTTGACTGCCTAACTGCAAAACCGGGCGGGGCTGTCAACGGCGGGCGAAGCCCGTTCATCTTGACCGTTGACTGGCTCGGCCAGGTTTGCTATTTATCCGGCAAACTTGAATTTATTTTAAGCTATCACGTTTTACCTTTTTAAGCCTTACTATCATTACCATAGGAATTTCTTTGTTGGTTTTAAAACATTCTTCATAAAATCCATCAATGACAAATCCAGCTCTAAAACAAAGGTTAAAAATATCTTGTATGGAACGATGATAATAAATCTGCTCTTTCGGTTGCCCTTCAATCGCTATATCATAGTAACTGTGCGGTGTCATATATTTTTCAGTCAACGTGACAAAACAAGGGTGTTGCGTTGCAAAGACAAAAATTCCGCTTTCCTGCAACAGTTCATAAACAGCCATAAGAAGTGGTTCAATATCCGTAATATCCATAATTGCCATATTAGAAACTGCTTTCGTAAAGGCTCGATTTCTTTTTAATTCTAATATACTTTTTCTATCGGTCGCATCCGCCACACAAAATTCAATTTGTTTTGCATATTGTGATTGCCGTCTTTTAGCCAATTCTATCATTTTTTTGCTGTAATCAAAAGCGACAACCGAAGCGCCTCTTTGTGCAAGATACGAAGAATAATTTCCATTGCCACACGCAATATCCAAAATGTAATCCGCAGGATTAGGAGATAGAAGTTCCGTTACTTTGGGACGCACTACCTCTCTGTGAAATTCATTAGATTCGTCACCCATTGCATTATCCCAAAATTGTGCGTTCTCCTCCCAGATTTTTTTACTTTCCTCTGTTCCCATGTTCTCTCCCACTCCCCAAATTTGCTTTTTTGCTTCCATTAAATCTTCCTTACTATATTCCATTGTTACCCTCCATAACTTCTGATTGTTGCCGTCTTGACGATTATGTATCTTTACATTACCTTCTGAAACATATGGCGCACCTTGTCCAGGCGGCTGTTTGGACGGCGGGGCTGGATGACCGGCTGACCGACAGCGGCCTGATATCCTTTCAGCTCTGTAAGGCATACGCTCCGCCCGTTGGTGTAAAAGGCCAGATCAGTACGGTATGCCTGTATACAGCGGGCGGGAATCTCGCCAGTAAAGACAACTTCATCCTTTTTTACCTGGGCCGTTTCGATGGTGGCACAGTATTTCGGTGCATCATGATAAGCCCTGGAAAGGTATTCCTGGGGCGCATAGAGGATGAAGGAGAGATAAGGTTCCAGCAGCTGCGTCCCCGATTCCTTCAATGCCTGTTCCAATACAATCGGGGCCAATGAGCGGAAGTCCGCCGGCGTGCTGACCGGACTGTAATAAAGCCCGTATTCAAAGCAAATCTTACAGTCCGTTACGTTCCAGCCGAACAAGCCCTGCTCCAGCCCGTAACGGATACCATCCCTGACAGCGTTTTGAAAACTCTGGTTCAAGTATCCCAGCGAAACCCGGCTCTCGTATTGTACACCGGAGCCAAGCGAGAGTGGTGTAACAGACAGTCCTATGGATGCCCAAAACGGGTTGGGCGGCACCTCGATATGGATGGTGTGGCTGGCTGCTTTGAGCGGCCGCTCCATATAAATGACGGAGGGTTCCTTTACCACTGTTTCAAGCTTGTATTTTTCCGACAGCAAAGCGGAAACAACCTCCAACTGCACCCGGCCCAAAAAAGAAAGAATGATCTCATGGGTGATGGAATCCACTTCGCAACGCAAAAGCGGGTCAGTATCCGCAAGTTGCGTAAGAGCGTCCAGCAGCCGTTCTCTTTGCGCTGCCGTTTTCGGCGCAATCGTCGTCCGCAGCATGGGGAGGGGGTCCTCGCGCCACCTTTTACGAGGGAGCCGGGTTTGGTCCCCTAATACATCGTTTAACCTCACGCTGTCGCTGGGAAGGATAACAATTTCACCCTGATAAGCGGTGTCTGTCCGAACAATTTCCCCTTTGGATGGAATACGCATCTCTGTGATTTTCAGCTTTTCTCTCCCGGCCAGGGCCACCGTATCCCGCAGGCGCAGCGTTCCGCTGTATAACCGTAGATAGACACGCCGCTGGCCGCAATCGGTGTACTCAACCTTGAAAACGCTGCCGCATAGGGCGGCGCCCCCCTGTTCCCCAATCGGTTGGAACAGCCCTGTCACCGCATCCATCAACGGTTGAATGCCAAGGCCATTTTTGGCGCTGCCATGATAGACTGGGAACAGGGAGGCGTCTTGAACCCGCTGCTGTTCCTCCCGCGCAAGTTTTTCCCGGCTGATTGGTTCTCCTGCGATATACTTTTCCAATAATTCATCGTTATTTTCGATGACCGCATCCCATGCTTCTATGTCGGTATTTTCCTCCAGGACTATTTCCGGGGACAGCGACACCGTCTGCTTGATGATAATATCGGCGGAGAGCTTATCCCGAACAGACTGAACCACGCTCTGCAAATCAACGCCAGCCTGGTCGATCTTGTTGATAAAGATAACGGTGGGAATGTTCATTTTCCGCAGGGCATGGAACAGAATACGGGTCTGGGCCTGCACGCCATCTTTAGCGGAGATCACCAAGATGGCCCCATCTAAAACAGCCAAAGAGCGGTACACCTCCGCCAAAAAATCCATGTGGCCGGGCGTATCCACAATGTTAACTTTACATCTGTGCCACTGGAAGGAAGTGACTGCCGCTTGAATGGTAATCCCACGCTGCCGCTCCAAAAACATGGTGTCTGTTCTTGTGGTCCCTTTATCCACGTTTCCCTGTTCCGCAATCGCTCCACTGGTGTATAGCAGACTTTCTGTCAATGTAGTTTTTCCTGCGTCTACATGGGCCAGAATGCCGATATTGATTATTTTCATGTGATTGTCCTCCCTTTACAGCCCCAAAGGGCATAAAAATCCCCAGCAGTAAAATACTTTTACCACTGGGGATTCTAATTTGCGGACATACACATATACAGCATACACCTATTTGTGATTGCTGTTTTTTGAATATGTCAAAATTGATAAGGCAAAAGTATTCTTAAATTGGGTACAAAAAACCAAGCCCCCACAAAAGGAGCTATCATAATTCTTTGTTCCCACTATTTGATTATAGTTTTATTTAAGAATACCTTGCCGCATATTTTTTACTCCTTTTCTGGAATGAAGCTATTATATCACATCAGTTTTAGGAAAGCAAGTACTTAAAAGAAATTTTTCTTCCCCTTATATGTAACAATCATACCGGCTTCCTGGTGTTCAGAATGGTTTCTGCTGTCTGCTGTGGTGTTTGATTGGAATTGTCCAGCCAAAAGCCGATCCGTGGTGTTGTCTGCATAAATGTATCGTATAAGGTTTCAACCGTAAAGCCGGAATAGCCTGTTTTCTCCCTGTATCGTTCCCTTTCTTTTATTGTTTCCACATCTGGACAAAGAACGACAACCTCAACAGGGTATTTATGCAGATAATTTATCATTCGGTTTAATTCATCACCGTAGTAGTTATCTTGGATCACTACAGAAAAGCCGTTGTCAAAGTATGACCTTGCCGCATCAGCAGTCAATTTGTATCGAAGGTACAGCTGGCGGACTGCTTCCGCTGATGGGGTAGCTGACATATTTTCTCTGCCTGAAATAATCATTTTTCGGAACACATCACCACGAAGATGGACGCATTTTTCTATTGATTTTGCCAGTAAATCGGAAACTGTAGATTTTCCAGAAGCCATTAAGCCTGTAATGAGATAAATTTTTTGTTTCATTTCACTTCCTCCGGCACAAAAAATATGTACATGTAACTAATTCAACACATTTATAATTTGAATAGGGACATTATAGCATTTACTAAATACAAATTCAATGTATACGGAAAGAAAGATATAAGGAGTGGGAGGGATTCCGCCGTAGTCGGCATTGTAGGAAAATCCAAAAGTTTAGATTTTCCCACAATGCTTATCTTTTGGTCTTTGGTTCGGAATAGTGTAGTGCTGGCGGTCTATCTCTTGTTTTCGGTTGCTTGCTTCCTTACCGTACATGAGCATTTGCCCCCGGATTGTCATTACCATAGCCCTCCAAGAGGTTGATAACGCCCCAGATGCCAAGACCTGCGCCCAGTGCAATCACAAGGGTCTGCAATACGTCTACTGCCGAATTAAAAAATGTCATAGATTGACCTCACTTTCTGCCGCTTTGCGGCTCTTGAATTTTTGTATTTGTATTTTTGTGCATGAAAAAAGCCGCCCTCGTCAAAAAAGGCGGCTGCGCGGGCAATGCCCGCAAGGGAATAGGAAGTGCAGAGGTGGGAGCGCGTACCATGTAGCCGATGCTTACGGTCTTGATGGCGGTATCACCTCCCAAGTGGCGGTGCGGACAATTTCGCCGCCCGCTTTAATGAGATCGAGAGCTTGCGCCCGCTGGCGTTCGCCGCCGCTTTGAAAACTCTCCAAAAGCTGCACGGCACCCCATACCGCAAGCCCTGCGGCAAGAGCGGTGATAAGCGTCTGCATGACTGCTTCCGGCGTTTTGCAGGCGTTCGTCACGGCGTCCTCCTTTCCGCGCCGCCCTGCTTGGCAAGGTAGGCGCTGTATGCGGTCAGAAAGCGGTCGATGGCTTCCTGCCGCTTTTGCTGCCGTTTCTCCGCGAGGGTGACAAGCTCCCGGATCGCCTGCGCAAGCTGCTGTTTTTCCCGCTTCTTTCTGATGCGTCTGTTCATTCCGTAACCTCCTGTAAATCTGCTGCGTCAATTTCGTAATAGTCAAAGACAGTATCCGGCTTGATGATTACCGGGCGTCGCTGCCGCTTCAAAAACTTCTCGATGTCAAAGGTGTTTTTCTTGTCGTAGTCCGAAAGGTATTTGTATTTCGGGTGCTTCGTGATGTCGTACTTGTCGGAGAAGAACGGGCGAACACCCCGTAGCTGCAAGATACATTTCCCGCCGTCCATCACGGCAATTTCGTCCTGGCTCATAAGCTCCTTTCCGAGCTTTTGATAGTTCAGCCCATGAGAAACGTCCCGCCCCCGGTTTTCGGAAGTGTTGAAGCTGTCAATCGTTTCTTTCCCCAAAACCTCGGAGATTTCTTTCAGCGTCGTTTTCTCCTTGCCGCCGAGGAAAAGGGTTGTGTCGCAATTCCCAATGATAGTGTCGGCGTGTTCCTTGTAGATGGCTTTTAGCTGGCTCTGCGCCTGCACCACAAGGCAAGCGGAGATTTCCCGGCTTCGCAGGACGCTGATTAGCCGTTCCAAATTGGGGATCGTGATGTTGGCTACCTCGTCCAGCAGACAGCGCACATGAACGGGCAGCCGCCCGCCGTATTCGTCGTCGGCTTTGGTGCAGAGCAGGTTGAAAAGCTGCGATACGATCATCGCCGTTACAAAGTCAAAGGTGGGGTCGGTGTCGCTGGTGATGATGAACAGCGCGGTCTTTCTGTCGCCCAAGGTGTCAAGCTCCAATTCGTCGCTCTCCATCAGCTCCCGCAGCTCCCGAATGTCAAAAGGGGCTAACCTTGCACCGCAGGAAATGAGGATCGAGGAACGGGTCTTGCCCGCAGACAGGAGAAACTTTTTGTACTGCTTGACTGCAAAATGCTCCGGGTCTTTTTCCTCCAAGCGTTCAAACATGAGGTCAACGGGGCTTTGAAACTCGCTGTCATCCTCGCGGGCTTCGCTTGCATTGATCATTTCAAGCAGCGTCGTAAAGTTTCGCTCTGCGTCCGGGGCTTCGTAGTGAATGTAGCCGATTAACGCACAGTACAGCAGCCGCTCGGCTTTCACCCAAAAATCCTCGCCGGACTTTTCGCCGCTGCCCTTGGTATTGGCAATCAGCGTGTTTACCAGCTTCAAAATATCCTTTTCGTCGCGGAGATAGGCGAAAGGATTGTATTTCATGCTCTTTTTGAAGTTAATGGTATTCAGCACCTTAATACGGTACGGCTCATAGACGATCTTTCCGTTTTTTCTAACGGGCTTTCCGTCCTCGCCCAGCTTCGGACTGCCGCGCTCCAGGAGCTTGCCGCACTCAAGCAGGAGAGTACCTTTCGGAAGCGTTTCGTCAAGATAGAAAACGGAAAAGTCACAAATTATTTTCAATTCAGAAATTCGCCGCTTTCACATCATCACGCATTAACCGCTTCATCTTGTCCTCTAAGGTGTCCTTGCTTTCCTTGCTGAAATGAACGCCGATAACATAGGTGGTGTTTCCCATTCTCATGTTGAATGTTCCTACCGGGGTTGCCTTGTGTGCTTTTGCTGTGGTTGTGTTCTGTGTCATGCAATACCTCCTTGAAATGGAAAAAGCCAGACAGGGTGTGTGGTCGGCAACGAAGTCCGGCAACGGACTTCAAAAAACCTCGAACATAGTCCTATCTGGCTTATTTACTATTTTTACTTTTTTCTTTGATTTCTCCGTTGCTTTTGTTGCCAGAGAAGAAAATCCCTTGTAAATAAAGGACTTTTAAGAGATTTGCCCTGCAACGGACTTGACAACGGGGTAGCAACATAGTCGGCAACACGGTCATTTTTTCAAAACGGTAATTCCATCTGTCGGGCTTCTTCCTCGGTCAGTTCACGAAAACCGTCCGTCAGATTTGAGCCTGTTGCCGATGGCTCGTTGTCGGGCGGTGGTATGCGTTCCCACCCTCGCTGTCTGCCATACTTGGCAAAGCTGCGTGGATTGGAAAACGGTCTCCATCCCTCAATGCTGTTGTTCATGATTTCATTGATTTCTCGGATTTCCCATTGCTTCGGCTCATCAAAAGGGTGGTTCAGAGCTTCTGCATAGATCAGCTTGGAGCAGACCTGTGTACCTTTGAAGTTATCAAGGAAAGACTGGATCAGTCCTGCTTTCGTGTCCTCCGGCATAAACTGCTTTTGCAGTTCTTTCAGTTCCTTGTCCATATCCTTTGATAAGGTCAGCTTTACAGGGAAGTTCTGATAGATGAACATGACTTCTGCCCACATCATATCAATGAACGCTCTGGATGCGGCTTCATCTTCCAGAATGTGAATCTCTGCATTTTCAGGGTGTACCATGATAGGCAGAAATCTACGGTTGCCGCTTCGGTCAAGGGGTAGAAAGTCCATCGTGTTGGAAGAACCTCCGAACACACATTGTCGCAAGCGGTCTGCCGGATGGGTTTCATACGGCACTTTATAGGTTTCTTTCGCCCTGCTGATAAAGGACTTAATATCCTCAATGCTCTTGGCATTGGCTGTGGCAATCATTTCCGACATTTCGATAATCCAATGCCCCTGCATTTTACGGTACACATTGTCATCGTCAATCTTTTTCAGGTCATCGGAGAACCATTCATCTTTGACTGCCAGCAGACGGAAGAAAGTGGACTTTCCTGCACCCTGTCCACCCACAAGGCAGAGCATAACTTCAAACTTACAGCCGGGTTTGAACACTCTGCTGATTGCTCCCAACATGAACAGCCGTAATGCCTGATAAGTGTACTCGCCTTCCTCTGCTCCGAGAAATCGGGGCAAGGCATAGCGGATGCGTTCTGTTCCGTCCCATTCCAGACCGTTCAGATAATCTCGGATAGGGTGGTACTTGTTGCTGTCAGCGATAATGGAAAGGGCTTTCTGTATTTTCTTCTCGCTGGTCAGACTATATTTATCTTCCAGATAGAGCATGAGATAATTTAAGTCCGTGTCGGTCAAGGTCGCTGTCTGCTTGCTCCACCAAAGCGGCTTCACAATGTCGATACGCTCGGTAAGAATGTTATATCTGACAGCACCTTGCAGAACGGGGTCATTCTGAAAAACGGTCAGACAGTTGCGTATGCTGTTCTTGATTGCTCCGTTATCGGTCAAGTCCAGACTTCCTCTGACTTCTTCCACGGTCATGCTCGGCTGTGTGTCCTGCAATTCGCTGTTCAAGTTTCATCACCTCTTTTCTCTGCTCGGCTACAAGAGCTTTCTTTTCTTCGGGAGTGTCATAGAGAAGAATATCCAGCAGGTATTCGATATAGCTTTTCTTCTCCAATGCTTCCACAAAAAGCGGGTGCCACACTTCATCCGTCCGTTGCGGTGCGTATTGCTTTTCCCACTTCCTCAGAAGATGGAAGTAATCGGACAGCACCTTGTAGCAGTGATTTTCTTCCTGCTGATATTTCTGCTCCGGGGTAGGCTCTCGGATTTTCGGTCTGATTGACGGTTTCTGTCTGCTGTCATAGCTGATACCAAAATCATCAGCTATCTTCATGGCGGCTTCTTTGCTCGGCAAGCCAAACAGTCGGGAAACAAAGTCAACTGCGTCTCCATCTGCCTGACAGCCAAAGCAATGAAAGCGGCGGTCAAGTTTCATGCTGGGGTTCTTATCATTGTGAAAGGGGCAGACCGCCATTCCGTTTCGTCTAATACGGATTCCATAGCGTTCTGCCGCCTGTCGGGTTGTTACATTCTGTTTTACTGCTTCAAATAAATTCAATAGGCATTTCCTCCTGAAATAGAAAAAGCACCTGCTATTTTCCAAATGAAAACGGCAAGTGCCTGTTAAAGTTCCATATCCTGTTTTTTCTGCTTGGGTGCTTTCTGCACCTGTTTCTGTTTCTTCTGTTCCTGCTCATACTGCAAGCGTTCTTTGAGAGAATGCTTCGGCTCTGGCTGTTTCTCTCCCGTCTGTTCCGGCGATAGAACCTTGCTAACCCAGTAGCGAATATCTTTCATCGGCTTCAATTCTTCATTGACTGCGGCAAGCTGTTCTTTCAGATCAGCGTGAGTAGTCCGCAGACCGTCATATTCTTTTTGCAAGGCTTTCAAATCCACATTCAAATCAGCACCATGCTTTTTCAGAATGCGGTATGCCTTATTAAAAGCGGTCAGCTCGTCCTTATGACTTTCGACATAGGCTTCCTTTCGGATTTTCCAGCCGATTTTGATATACTTGTCATGGACTGCTTTATGCTTTTCACAATCAGCAACGGCGGTCTGAATGGCGGTAATGGCTTTCATGCGGTTAGCGGCTTTCTGCATATCTTCACGAATGGCAGTAGCCTTTTCACTCACCCCTTGCAGGGCAATGTCCAAATCTTCCAGCGTGAAAAGCTCATGCCGTTGTAGATAGACGGTCGCTTGGGAAATGGTTTTCAAATCATCGGTCGTGCCTTTCTGCTGTCCGTATCTCGACCATTCGCTACGCTCTGCCTTTCGCAGATTCAGATAATCACGCAGTAGAACGGCAAGGTTCGGAGAAGCATTTTTCTTTTCCGCTTCATTTTCTGCAATGACTTCTTTGGTGGCTTCCAGAATGTCAGCAATCCAGTCACGCAGACTTTTGATAGTGCTGCGGATAGCGTTCATCATGCGGTTGGCGGCTTTAATGTCTCGGTTGAGATTGCCGATGTTGGTGGCAATGCCTTTTCGCTCCAACGCAGAGACAGCCGTTCCCATGTGGACTGTCGGGATAATGTCAAGTCCCTGTCTTTCATAGGAACGCATATCAATCCGTTCTGGACTTCCGGCAAGTTCCAGATATTTGTTCTGAACAATTTCCCAACCATGCCGCCATTCCTCGGCATGGTACTGTTCGTTCCAGTCAACGGTATCTTCCTTATGGCTTTTCCATCTGCCGGATGGGAGCTTGATACGCTCGCCGTTTTCGTCAAGGTCATAAACCTTGCGGCTCTTAGGCATCCATTTTCCATTTTCATCAATGGCTCGCATGGTCAGCATGAAATGGCAATGGGGATTGTGTCCCGGCGGATCGGGGTCATGGATTGCGAAATCACAACACATTCCCTTTGAAACAAACTGTTCCTCGCAGTATTCTTTGACCATCTGCGGTAACAGCTCCATCGGGACTTCTCTGGGCAGGGCGGCAACAAACCGTCTTGCAAGCTGTGAGTTCCATTGCTTTTCGATTTCTTCAACGGAGTTCCAGAGGGTTGCTCGGTCTGCATATTCGGGTGGAGCATTTGGGGGCAGCATGATTTCCGTATAGACCACTTCTTTTTTGCAAGTGTAATTCTTGGTTTTCTGGTCATACTCGGAAAACAGCTTTTCTCCGGCTTGGTAGGCAGCTCCGGCAACCGCAGAGTTGCCTTTGCTTCGCTGAGTGATTTTGATATTGAAGTGGGGTACTGGCAATTTGTGTGAACCTCCTTTCGGTGCAAAAAAATGACCGATACTTTTCAGCAGCGGTCAGGTGGTGGAATATAAACTTGCTGTCGGGGAATGATTGCTTGCAATCGTTTCCCGGCGGCAAGTCCACAAAGGGGTAGTTGGCAAAGCCAACGCAGGGGAAGTGTAGCTTCCCCTGTATGATTGGAGCAGACTGCGGAAATCATCAGCTCCCTGCAAGGGGCTTTCGGCAGAACGCAATGCACAACCTTTAGGTGGTGTATAATTGCGCCCTTTTTCCAAAAGGGTCTTTTAGCTCCCGTTCGGCTGCCCCAATTCCTTTCGGTTCGCAATCAGCAAATCCAACTTCTTTTGAACCGCTTCGCTGTGAAAGATGAAAGTCAAAAGCTCCATCACATCATCATCGGTCAGAGTGGTCGGCTCTTTCAAAAAGGTTTCCAACATTCCGGCACGAGTGCAAAGGCGGTGGGTTCGCTCACTTCGGGTCAACCTCTTTAATTCGCTCTGCAATCGCTTTTCCTTGTGCATGGCTGCGGTCAGCTTTCGCTCGACCACATATTTCTCACGCTCCAATTTTTCCAGTTCTTCTTTACTCATAGACAAGCTCCTTTCGCAATAATGGATAAAACAAAAGCGACCAACTTTTTACGGTTGATCGCCTTTGGCTTAGACAATACTTATAACTATTTTTCTATCTTTGCAAGTGTATCCTCTCGTATAGCTTGTCGTAATGTAGTAAGATATTCTGAAAAACTCACTCGGTCATCTGCATAAGTCAAATTTAATTTATACTCTTTCGGAATCCATGTAGATAAATCAGAAGCGTTATGCTGAATTAAAGCTTCCAAGCTATCAATAGCTTTATATATCTTAGCTTCGACAGTTTTTCTTTCTGTCATCTCATTATATAGAGCTTTCATTTCTTCTGCATAATAAGACGGTAACGTATCTATCCAGTTAAATAGTAAATTTTCTTCTATATCCTCATGCACTTGCTTTTTATCAAAGGTAGGAATGTCTCCTGTAAAGCATTCACCCAAATCATGAATAATACACATACGAATAACTTTATCCATATCAACATCTGGAAACTCATCCCGCATAAAAAAAGCCATCAGCGTCATCATCCAGCTATGTTCTGCTACACTCTCGTGTCTTCCTTTCGATGTATAGCAATGCCTTGTCGTATCTTTTAAACGCTCAGCGACACTTAGCGCATTTAATAATTCTCTGGAATTCATAATTTTACCTCCACATTATCAAATTACATATTCATTTTCTCTTACTCCATATAATCTATCTCCGGTATCTCCATTATACGGCAGTAAATACCCATCTTCTCTAATTCCGTCTGCCATATGGACTAAAAATAGCTTCACTTCTGGATGCTCCTTAAAAATTCGTTCTATTCCAGATTGACATCCGAACATTGCCATAATAACTACATTTTCATCTTTGAAACCATACTTTTTCATGTGTTCCAGTGTTTTCAAAATGCTACCAGCTGTAGCAAGTGCCGGATCTGTGATAAAAACTCTTTTACTTTCTGGTTCTTTTATCTGTTCAAATTCATCCCAAGCAACAAATGGTTTTAATGTATGCAAATTACGTCTCATGCTAATTCGTGCAACATCTGCTTTAGGCAACCTTTTTGTCAATCTATTTGACATAGACATTCCTGCTCTCAGTATTGGGATAATTACAGCATTTTCTCCAACATCATTTTTAGACACGGCATATGTTGATAATTCATCTGTTAAATCACCAAGTAACTTTGCATATTCTTCTCCAACAACGCTTAAATCAAAATAGCCTGATACTCTATTGCGTTCTTCGTATGGTATCATAACGAATAAATTAGGATGCTTATAATTCATATCAAAATCCTTCTTTCCGTATACAGCTTATGTTTATAATTTATAATTGCAGGACTATATCCTTACTCGAAGTATATCATATCTGTATTTCTAATTCAACATTGTACACCTCATATAATCTGTATTTTTCAGCTAACAGCCAAAGAAAACATCAAGTGCAGACCCGACATTTTGACCGCAAATCAACCCAAAATGCTACATCATTCCATCTGGCTATTGAAACCGTTTTGCTTGGCGTTCTCGCTTGCTTTTCGTCTGCGTTCCTCGCTGTACGGCGGTTGCAGACGGATAGAAAGTCTGGACTTGTCCAGAAGATAAGTCACACCGCCTTGCTCATGGGATTTTTCCAGTCGGCAGAGATCGGGGTGCTTTTTACTGAACAATGCCAGTCGCTTTCGCAGGCTGGCATTGTAGGTGTAGATACTGGCTGTGTCCTCGCCCTCATTAAAGAGGATGATAGTTTCTTTTTCATACTTCGTCAGCTTCGCCATAACTTTTCTCCATGTGATGATTCCAGTAGCTATCCATAATGACTGCCTTGTGCTGGTAGTATTCCTGCATCTGCAAACGCAGATTGTAGTAGAAACGACGATACCATTTGTCGCACTTCTCGTCACTCAGCTTGACCGACAGCATATAGAACAGTTTCTTTGCCGCCGGATCAGGAGTAAGGGCAGCTACATAACGCAAACGCTCAACCGTTGCTTCACGGTTCGGACAGCCAAAGGTATACAGGGTTTTCATTTCCTTCAGGTTCATTTTCATTCAAAAGTCCTCCTTGATAGTTGATAAAATAAAAGCGACAGATACTCAGAATAGAAATACCTGTCGCTTTGCTCACGATATTAAATTGTTGGTTCTGCACTTGACTTTTTTACTTAAAGTCGGGCAGTTCGTATATCTCTTTCATCAGCAGAACGCCCATTGTAAAACCATACTTGAAATGTTCCTCGGTCTGCATAGTCTGGCAGTCTGCAAAATTGTCATTGAGCTTATCCAGCTTCGCATAATCTTCTTTGCTCAATGTCTGCTCAAAGTATCGCATGATGTCTGCGATTGCCTGTCCTGCTTCCCGAAACTTCTCTGATTTCGGTACTACCGTTTCTGCCGGATAAATCTCTCCATTGAAGATTGCTTCTAAAATCATAAATTCACGCTCCTTTCTCAGCAGTAAATCAGCTCGCCCTTGATGGCTTCCTCAGCCTGTGCAACACAAGCGTTCATCTGGCGAACCCATTCGATTTGATTTTCGGCTTTGAGCTGCTCCGTCACGCCGTATGCCTTTGCAAGCTGTGGCACGATGATTTCCATACGCTTCTTGGCGGTTTCCTCAATCTCCGCACAATGCTCATAGAGAGTTTCATTCAGCACCATGTCGGAGAACAGGACTGGATTAGCCAGTCGCAGATACTCCTTTCGCATCCGTCCCCACTTGCCAAGACGGATATTCGGATTTTTCAGCTTGATGTCGGGGATGTAGTAGTCTCCACATTTGATAAAATTCAGTTCCATATTCAAGCACCTTTCTTTCTGTGATATTCTTCCCTGCGTTTGGCAAGGGTAGTTTCATAGCGTTTGATTGCATCGGGGTCTCCGGCTTCTGCATCGGCTTTCATTTTCTGATAGCTTCTGACAGTAGCTTGGCTCTGATACTTTCGCATTTCAGCCAGCTTCTTTGCTGCTTCTTCATCGGTCTTGGCAAGCTCTACAAGGGCTTCACGCTCTGCCTGTCGCTTGGCAGTTCTTGTCCTCGTGTATTCAGCCTTGCGTTCTGCCATCATAGCGGCATATTCGGGGTCTGCCGCCATGCGTTCTTCCTCACGCTCCTTTTTTCGCTGTCTGGCTACGGCTTCTTTTTCTTTCAAGGCTTGCCATTCCTCGGCGGCTTTCGGGTCTGTCTTGGCGGCTTCTTTCAGCTCCTTTCGGGAAAGTTTCTTTTGCCTGTTGGCTCGTTCTGTCCGTTTGCGTTCCGCTTCCAGTAGCTTTTCACGCTGTAAGCGTTCCTTTTCTTCCATTTGGGCGATATAGGCAGGGTCGGCTTCTCTGGCTTCCTTGATTTTCTGCTGTCTGCGGTGGTTTCGCTCACGCTGCAAGGCAAGTTTGCGTTCATATTCAGCAATAGCTTCCGGGTCTCCGGCTTCAACAGCTTTCATCAATGCTGCTTTTTTCTGTTTCTGAACCTCTGCGGCTCGTTTCGCCTTTTCCTGCTTCTTTCGCAACTGCTCGGCTTCGATGGCGGCAATGCGTTCTTCTTCGGAAACAGTTTCAACAGGGGGATAGTAGTTGCCGATGAAGTTGAAATAAATGTCGATATTCTGCTGACGGTAAACGGTGCGACCACCTGTGGCTTCGTGGACTTCCACTCTGTCAATAAAGGCATAGAGCATGGTGTCCGTCAGTTCCTCGCAGTTTCGGTACTTGTTGACTAAGGCGATAAAGCGGTTGGTGTCGATTTTCTCAACTTCTTCCTCTTGTATCTGTCCCTGCAATTCCTCAACTCGTTTTTCCAGCATAAGCTGTTCTTCATCGTACTGCTGTATCATTCGCTGTGCCTGTCGCTCCGGCAACAGACCGCTGATGGCACTGTCATAGAGCTTCTGTATCTTTGCATCCAGTTCAGCCATTCGTTTCTTGGCTTCGTCAATTTCCTGCTGTCCGTTGTTGGCTGACTTGGATTTGCTCTCATTCCATACGGTCTTGAGCTGGGAAATAAACTCTGCTTCGTTCTCAATGACATATTGGCTGACCGCTTTGATTGCCTGCAAAATCGCCGCTTCCAGAGCAGAGGTTTTAATGAAGTGGGAAACACATTCATTGTTCTGATTTCGATAATTGCCACATTGAAAAGCAGAATCGGAATCATAATGTTTTCCGCTTTGCCTTGCTTCGGGGCTGATGAATCCCATTCGTGAACCACAATCCGCACAATAGATCATGCCGGACAAACGGTGGGAATAAGTTCCGTTTGCGGCTCTCGGTTTTGCACGAACACGGAGCTTCTGGGCAATGTCCCATGTGTCTTGGTCAATGATGGCTTCGTGGGTATCGGGGAATATCATCAGTTCTTCCGGCGTTGCGGCTCTGCGTTGCTTTGTCTTGAAGTTCTCACAGATGGATTTGCCCAACACGGTATGACCGAGATATTCCTGCCTGTCCAGAATATGACCAATCGTATTTGCGTTCCAACGGTAAGGGTCGCTGAAGCTCCTGTTTCTGCAATTTTCGGGGAAATACTTTGCCGTATATGCAGATGGTATCAGCACCTTTTCTTCGGTCAGTTGTTCCGCAATCGCCGTCACGCCCATACCTTGACAGGCAAGACGGAACACCTTTCTGACGATTTCAGCAGCCGGTTCATCCACAACAAGGGTCTGCTTATCTCCGTTGATACGCTTGTAGCCATAGGGGATAGCACCGCTGCACCTTAGTCCCTCTTTCATTCTGGACTTAAAGACAGCCTTGATTTTGTTGCTGGTGTCTTTGGCGTACCACTCGTTCATGATATTCAAAAACGGTGTGAAGTCATTTTCGGTTGGATTGGCACTATCCACATTGTTGTTGATAGCGATAAAGCGAACACCCTTTTTCGGGAATACAATCTCTGTGTAATAGCCGACTTGCAGGTAATTTCTGCCAAACCTTGAAAGGTCTTTTACTACCAGAGTGTCCACCCGTCCGGCTTCGATTTCTTCCAGCAGGGCGGTAAAGCCGGGGCGGTTGAAATTCGTGCCTGAGTAGCCATCGTCATAGAAATGGCGGATATTTCTCAGTCCCTTTTGTCGGGCATATTCTTCGAGATACTTTTTCTGATTTAGGATGGAGTTCGATTCGCCAGCCTGTTCATCGTCTCTGGATAATCGCTCGTATAGAGCTGTGATTTTGATTTCTTCTTTCTTTGCCACGGTTTTGCCTCCCTTCTGTATGTAATTAGCGTTGATAAAACGCTACCTTTTTCTATCTTGGTATATTGTAACCTTTCGGGTCAGACACAAGATAGCTGCTGTGCATCTGCATCAGGTTGGGTTTGACGAAAAAGCGGGTTTTGCCGCTTCCGCTGCCGCCCACCACCAGCACGTTTTTGTTCCGTGCATATTTCGGCTGCTTCGGGCGGCTGTTCATCATCAGCCGTTCCGTCTGTGTGAGCAGCACATTGTTTTCAAACACCGGGTCGATGTACGGGCGTATATCGTCGGCGCTGCCCCATCTCGCGCTGCCGTACTCCACGCCACGGCGATATTTCTTCGCATTTTTGCCTTTGACGTAGACAACAAGCCGGATCAGTGCTGCGCCCAAAACGCCCACAAGTAAATCTGCGGGGTGCAGGCTCGGCGCGAATGAGGAAAAGGCGGCGGCAAAGCCGTCACCAATGGAAAGCAGCTTGCCGGAGAAGTCAGCCCCCGGCGCAAGCCGCGCCGCCTGTCCCACTTTATCAAAGAGATACACAAAGAGCAGATAAGGCAGATTGGGAAGTATCAGCCTTTTCAGATTTATGCTTTTCATCGCTCAATGCCCCCTCTTGTCTGATTTTTCACCTTTTGACGGTCGGCGTTAAGCTGCTTTGCGGCTTCCTTAAACGCCGATAGAGCTTTTCGGATTGAGGGTTTTTGTTCCTGTGTCAGCTTCCTTGCGGAAAACTCCTTAAAAGCTGCGGTCAGAACATCAGCGTCCCGCCCCTTGAAAAACACAAGGTAGCGAGGCGGGCTTTCCGTCGCGTCCTTTTTCAGCGCAAAGTCAATGCCGTATTTCTTTGCCGTACTTTCAAAGGCTTTGATATTGCTGTCAGTGATTTCGATGCTGCTTACGCCTGCGTTCTGCTTCATAAGCTGTTTTAGGGTCTGCTTGCCGTGGTGCTGCACCGGCTTATCCAACTGCTTTTTGATTTGTGAAAGCATGAAGCGAATGGATTTTTGCAGCATTTCGGCGGTGAGCTTGGTCGTCCTTATGGATAAGGCAATGACTTTTTCGTTGATTTCATCTTGCATTTACCGTCCTCCTTTCGCGGTGTTATGTGCTGCGCCGCTTTTAGGCGCAAAAAATGGGCGTCCGCTATCTGCGCCGCCCCGCTTAAATCCGCACCAGTAAGCCGTTCAAGTCCTCGGCGCGGACACCCGCAAGATACCAGTTGTCGCCGTACTCCATGCGGGTCGGCTTCCACTTGCCGCCTGTGAATACCTCCAAGCACTCGCCGCAATGCAGCCCGCCGTAGTAATCGGCAAGATCAAAGCGGATGTCGTAACGGTCAGAGGTTTCGTCAAAAAACAATGCGCCCTGCTTCATAGTCTTGTCCTCCTTTGGTTTTACAGGCTTTCGCCCTCGTTGCAGGTGTAATCGGGTATGCCGCCTTTCGGCTTCGCCCATGCGCCGCCTGCCATGTCGTGGGCGACAAGGGCGGTATAGTAGCTGTCGATGGTGGACGGGGCGTTGAACAGCACCGCCCGTAGATACTGCTTGATATTGCGGATCTTCGTGGTGTTCTCCCGCATACAGTCAAGGACAAATTCAATATGGCTGCTCGTCAGCTTCAAAAACTTGCTTTTGACAAGCTCTGCCGGATAGTCGTCCCCGGCGATGCGGAGCGTCTTTCTCGCTGTGCATACCGTTTCCAGTATGAGGTCAACGATTTCGTCCAATCGGTCTTTATCCATGTGCGGGTCCTGTATGAGAATGTCATACTCGATATTGTCCTTGATGATGTCCCTGTAAATCTCTATTGCGCTCTGCGTTTTCGCTTCCGTTCCTTTCCGTTCCGGCTCTGCCGCGTCCTCTGTGAAAGGTGAGGGGTAAGGGGAAAGGATAGGAATGGAATGGGTATTTGATAGATCCGTATTTGATTTCTCTTTTTTTGATAAATCAGTTCTTGATATATCTTTATTTAATTGCGTTGGATTTTCCGACGTCGGATTATCCGTCATCGGATTTTCCAACATCGGGTTATCCGTTGTTGGATTTTCCAATATCGGGTTTTCCAACTGCGGCTGCTCGTAGATGGTGTACTCGATTGCCGCCATTTTCCCTTTTTCGTCGCGCCCCTGCCGCCGGGTGATATATCCGGCTTTTTCAAGCTCCCATACGGCGGTACGGATCGCGTCAATACTTTCCCGGTTGATGCGGGACAGCCCCGCAAGGGTATAGTCCCAGTTGTCCGGCAGGGACAGCATTTGCGAAAGCAGCCCCTTTGCTTTCAAGGTCAAGTCCCTGTTGCGTAGATGGTGGTTGCTCATTACGGTATAGCCGCGGTTTCGTTCCACACGGAAAACGGCCATTGTTCATCACTCCTTTGCTGTGGTTTTGTTACGCAGTAGAAGCGCGTTTTTAAGGGAAAAGGTATAAACACCTTGCCTCGTCAAAACTGCGCCCCAAAAGCCGCTTGCTGCAAGGCTTTTCCTGCTCTACTGCGTAACATAAGGGCATGAAAAAAGCGGCGTTTCTGTTCTCCCTGTGCGGGATTGAGAAACGCCGCCTGTGCGGTACGCTTATGTTTTGGAAATAGCTTGTCCTATCGTTTTTTGATGATATGTTGTTCTTACGCAGTCGTACCATCGGCGGCCAGGTCCTCTGTCAGGTCGGCGATCAGGTCGCCCTTGACGGCCATGGACGCCGCGTTCCACGGGGAGCCGGAGGCGGCGGTGGGATACACACCGGCGGTGTGATCCACGAAATACGCCTCGTATCCCGCCTTCTTGACCTCCTCCGGCGTCATGTTCCGGGTCAGCTGGTGGACGATGGCGCCGATGATCTCCAGGTGTCCCAGCTCCTCGGTGCCGATGTCCGTCAGCAGGGCCTTCAGTTCCGGATAGGGCATGGAGTACCGCTGGCTCAGATAGCGCAGAGACGCTCCCAGCTCGCCGTCTGGACCACCGTACTGGCTGATGATAAACGCCGCCAGCTTGGGGTTGGGATTGGCGATGCGCACGGGGTACTGCAGCTTCTTTTCATATACAAACATCAGTCCGAACCTCCTTCGTCCCAGGGCCACGGATCGTTGAGCCACCGATAGCCGCCCTCCGTGACGGTGGTCTGGGTCAGGGGGCCGTACTGCTCCTGATACCGGGCGCGGCCCTCCTTGGCCAGGGCGATATACTTCCAATACAGGTTCAGGACCTCCTGGTCGTCGGCATGGGTCACCAGATACAGCCCCAGCTCGTCAATGGCAAAATCCAGGGCCATCAGCTCCGACAGGGCGTTGTTGGCCGCCGGGAACCGGCTGCGCAGCTCCTTATGAAACGGCAGGTCCAGCCCTGGAAACAACGTTCCCTGCTGCAGGGCCTCCCGCTGGTCATACCGGGGCGGGTCCTGCTGCTGCATGGCCACAAAGGGAAAGGCCAGCGCCCCGCAGCCGCCGGGGAGACTGCCCTGGTTCTGCGGGCACCCATTGGCAGGGGTGCAGCTGCTTGTTTCTGTGTACAAGGGGATTCCTCCTTCACAAATCGTGGGTATGGCCCCCGCGCGGGGGCTCACTCCAGTATATGTGCCCCTCCCCCGGCGGGAAACGGGGGATTCCCTTTTATCGGAAAATGTGGTATGGTATAGAAAACGCATCCCCTGCATACGGTGAGCCGAAGGGGGTGCGGAGATGATCGTTATACTTCGCCGCCGGTATCTTGCGGCGGCTGCGGCGGTGCTGCTGCTGGCGGGAGCCGCCGCCGTCCTGCGGCCGGGATGTCCTGCCGCTGTAAACGCCGCCGGAGCGGGCTGCCGGACCATCGTTCTGGACGCCGGACATGGCGGCGAGGACGGCGGCGCGGTGTCCCCGGACGGGGTGGTGGAAAGCGACCTGAACCTGGCCATCACCCGGCGGCTGCGGGATGTGCTGCTGTTTCTGGGCCGGGATACCGTGCTGACCCGGACGGGGGAGGACGCGATTTATTCGCCGGAGGCCGTCACCCTGCGGGAGAAGAAGGTGTCGGACCTGAAAAACCGGGTGGACCTGATCAACAGCCAGCCGGAGGCGGTGCTCATCAGCATCCACCAGAACAGTATGCCCGACCACCCGTCGGTCCATGGGGCTCAGGTGTTTTATAACGGCGCGGCCTCCGGCCCACGGCTGGGCGAGACGGTCCAGGCGGCCCTGAACGGCGCCGTCAACGCCGGAAACGGGAAAAACGCCAAGGCCATCGACAGCACCATCTATCTGATGAAAAATGTACAATGTCCCGCCATTTTAGTGGAGTGTGGCTTTCTGTCCAACCGGACGGAAACCGGGCAGCTGCTGACCGGCGGGTATCAGCTGAAGCTGGCGGTGTGCATCGCCGCCGGATTTCTCCAGCACGACACGGAGGGAGCAAGCGCATGAAAACCAAAACCGTATTTTACTGCACCGAGTGCGGCAACGAGACCCCCAAGTGGGCGGGACGCTGCCCGGCCTGCGGCGCATGGAACAGCATCGTGGAGCAGGCGGATAAGCCGGTGAAATCCGGCAGAAAGCCAGCGTCGGCGAGGGCTATAAAGCCTGTTCCCATTACAGAGATCGGCACGGCGGATGAGATCCGCTTTTCAACCGGTATGGGGGAGCTGGACCGGGTCCTGGGCGGCGGCGCGGTGAAAGGCTCCCTGGTGCTGGTGGGCGGCGCGCCGGGTATCGGCAAATCCACCCTGATGCTCCAGATCTGCAAGAAGCTGGGGGAGTTCGCCCGGGTGCTGTATGTGTCCGGCGAGGAGTCGGCCCACCAGCTGAAGCTGCGGGCTCAGCGCCTGGACGCGGAGAGCGATAATCTCTACGTTCTGTCGGAGACCTGCCTGGGGAATATCTTAGAGTGCGTCCGCAGCGAGCAGCCGGACGTGCTGATCGTGGACTCCATCCAGACCCTGTATAACGAGGACCTGGATTCCCCCGCCGGAGGGGTGGGACAGGTGAAGGACTGCACCATGGCCCTGATGCAGCTGGCCAAGGGCCAGGGGGTCACCGTGTTTGTCATCGGCCATGTGAACAAGGAGGGCTCCATCGCCGGGCCCAAGGTCCTGGAGCACATGGTGGACTGCGTGCTGTATTTCGAGGGGGACCAGCACATGACCTATCGGATCCTCCGGGCGGCAAAAAACCGCTTCGGCGCCACCAACGAGATCGGCGTGTTCGAGATGATGGACCGGGGCCTGCGGGAGGTGGAGAACCCCTCGGAGATGCTGCTGTCCGGCCGTCCTAAGGACGCCCCCGGCACCTGCGTCACCTGCGCCATGGAGGGGGCCAGGCCCGTTCTGGCGGAGGTGCAGGCCCTGATCGCCCCGGCCAGCGCCTCCAACCCCCGGCGCATGAGCAACGGCTTCGACTATAACCGGGCGGCCATGCTGCTGGCGGTGCTGGAAAAGCGGGGCGGGCTGAAGGTGTCCCAGTGCGACGCCTATCTGAACATCATCGGCGGGCTGACCCTGGAGGAACCGGCGGCGGACCTGGCGGCGGTGGTGGCCATCGCCTCCAGCTATCTGGACAAGCCCGTGCCGGACCATATGGCGGCCATCGGCGAGGTGGGCCTCTCCGGGGAGATCCGCTCCATCAGCCACCTGGAGCAGCGGCTGACCGAGGTGCACCGTCTGGGCTTCACCCAGTGCATGATCCCGGCCCGCCGGGCCCGGGAGCTCAAGCCCCTGCCGGGGCTGGAGCTGCTGCCGGTGCAGAACATCGCCCAGGCCCTGCGCCTGCTGGTCCGGGAGAAATAATCCGGGCAGGGGAGACACTCTTTGGCACATAAAGGGTACTTTTTGGGAGAAAATGGAATAATTATCTTGACAGTAGGACCATAAGGGTTTATCCTGTTACCGTGAGAAACGCCCGGCGGACTGGGCCGGGTATGCGGAAAGGAGCATCCCCGTCGTGATTGAGTTGACGGATCTGCCGGATGGCGCACTGGAAGACATGAAACGTTATGTGTCCTATGCCTGGCCGCCGGGGCGCATCGCCCAGCTGCTGAACCGCGCGTATGATCTGAACCTGACTCGCGAGACCGTCATCGGCATGCTCCGCCGGTTGAAGCACGAATGTGAATAAAAATTTGAGCATCCCCTCCGGGCGCGGAAGGGATGCTCTGTTTTTGATTTTTGAGGAATCAGGCGTTGTTCTTTTCCTGCTCCCTGCGGTCCTGCTCCTCCAGTTGGCGCTTGGTGCGGCGCAGGTCCACGATCATCAGAACCGCCGACAGCACGCAGGCCACAAACAGGATATAATACACCGCCTGGCCCAGATAGATCCCGGCCAGCAGGAACAGCACAGCCAGAGCCGCCAGAATAAAGGTGATGTCCACCTGCTTGCGGCGCTTTTTCGTGCGGCGGAGAATTTCCAGTCTCTTTTCGTTGTCGTCCATGTTGCGTCTCCCTTTCTGTAATCTATCAGATGTCCTCCCGGGGACCCGGGCGCAGCTCCGTTCCGGACAGTTCCAGCCGCAGCCGTCCGGCGGACAGCTCTGTCAGCCGGTCCTGCAGCCGCCGGGGGGCATCCTCCGGCAGGGACAGGGTCAAAGCCACCTCCGCCCCGTAGTCCACGGCGTCCACGGTGCCGCCGACGGCCTGCACCTCCAGCTTCACCCGCTCCAGCAGGGGATAGGGACAGGTGCAGCGGGCCGCGGTCCACAGGCCCATGGCCGCCACGCCCGCAGCGGCCAGCGCGTCCCGGGCGCTTTTGCTGTAGGCCCGGGTAAGCCCTCCGGCCCCCAGCAGGATGCCGCCGAAATAGCGGGTCACCACGCACAGAACGTTGGTGACGTGCTCCCGCTGGAACACCGCCAGCATAGGCTGACCGGCGGTGCCCTGAGGCTCGCCGTCGTCGCTGTAGCGGACCACGCTGCCGCCCAGCAGATAGCACCAGCAGTTGTGCCGGGCGTCGTAGTGCTGCTTCTTCACCCGGCGCAGCAGCTCCTGGGCCTGGTCCTCGCTGTCCACCGGCCAGATGTGGCCAATGAAGCGGGAGCGCTTTTCCACAAATTCACTTTCCGCCTCCTGATAGGGAACGTAGATTTTATCCCCCATGGCGGACCTCCCATTCCTGTCTTGTGATGGCCTGGCACACGCCGGGGCGCTCCGTTCCGTCGGGCCACGGCGACGGCGGCGTATCGCAGACATGGCGGAAGCCGCACTTCTCCTGCACCCTCCGGGACTTCTCATTTTCCGGGGAATGGGCGCACCATACGCGCTGGACTCCCATCTCCTGAAACTGCCAGCGCAGCAGTTCCTCCACGGCCTCGGGAACAAGCCCCTGCCCCCAATAGGGGTGGGCAATCCAGTAGCCGATCTCCGGCTCTCCCTTCCCCACCGGTATCGCCGTGGGAAACACACCCACGGAGCCGATGGGACCGCCGTCGCCGCCCTTGAGCAGCACCGCAAAGGTGCCCTCCTCGGACAGCACGGTACGGATGATCTCCCGGCTGTTTTCCACGGAGGTGTGAGGCGCCCAACCGGCGGAGGGGCCTACCTCCGGGTCCCTGGCCCAGCGGTACAGGGCCTGGGCGTCGCTGTCGCACCACGGGCGCAGGATCAGCCGCGAGGTTTCCAGCTGCATCATAGCTCCCAATCCTCCTTTTCCTCGCGCCAGCCCTCCACATAGTCCTTCACCTGGCCCAGCACCTTGGGGGTGCACACGGCCGCCACGTCGATGGTGGCGGCGTACTCCACAGACTCCACCCTGGCCTCCCGGTACAGGCCGTCCAGCAGTCCGGCCTTGTCATAGGGCAGGTGAATGGTCACCCGGCGGGTACCCTTGTCCAGCTTCTTGTCGATGCACGCCAGCAGCTCCGGCACCCCCTCGCCAGTCTTGGCGGAGATGGACACGGTGTCCTCCCCGGCGGAACGCTGACCGGAAAAGGCCAGGTCACACTTGTTGTATACCCGCAGACAGGGGATGTGGTCCGCCTTCAGCTCCCGGATCAGGCTCTCTACAATGGCGGCCTGCTGCTGCCACTGGGGATTGGACACGTCGATGACGTGGAGCAGCAGGTCCGCGTATTCCAGCTCCTCCAGGGTGGCCTTGAAGGCCTCCACCAGCTGATGGGGCAGCTTGCGGATAAAGCCCACGGTGTCGGAGATCACCACGTCCAGGGTATCGCTGACGGTCAGCAGCCGGGTGGTGGTGTCCAGGGTGTCGAACAGGCGGTTGTTGGCGGGAATCCCGGCCCCGGTGATGGCGTTTAAGAGGGTGGACTTCCCGGCGTTGGTATAGCCTACGATGGCCACCACGGGGATTTCGTTTTTCATGCGGCGCTGGCGCTGGGTGCACCGGACCCGGCGCACCTCCTCCAGCTCCGCCTTCAGCTTGTCGATTTTTCGGTGAATGTGGCGGCGGTCGGTTTCCAGCTGGGTCTCGCCGGGGCCCTTGGAGCCGATGGGGCCCTTGCCGCTGGTGCCGCCCTGGCGCTCCAGATGGGTCCACATACCGATCAGCCGGGGCAGCAGATACTGATACTGAGCCAGCTCCACCTGCAGCCGCCCCTCCCGGGTCCTGGCCCGCTGGGCGAAGATATCCAGGATCAGGCCGCTGCGGTCCAGCACCTGGACCCCGGTCATCTCCGTCAGCACCCGCAGCTGGGAGGGGGACAGGTCGTTGTCGAAGATGACCATGGTGGCCTTCTCATCCTGCACCATGCGGCGGACCTCCTCCACCTTGCCCTCGCCGATGAAGCTGTGGGGGTCCGGCTTGTCCCGGCTCTGCAGGATCATGCCCACGGCCTGGCCTCCGGCGGTGTCCACCAGGGCGGACAGCTCCGCCAGGCTCTCCTCGTCAGCGCTGTCGTCTCCCAGCACCGGGGACCGCAGGCCCACCAGCACCGCATAGTCGCGCTTTTCTTCCTGTAAGGTCGTTTGTTCCATATTTGCCCTCGTTTCCGGTGTTTTTACCAAAGATTTTCGCATACCCGGCGGCAAATGCAAACAGGACCCGCAGCCAAAACGGGTGCGGGTCCTGTAAAAGTGTCTTTACTTGTCCAGACCGAAACGCTTGTTGAACTTGGCCACGCGTCCGCCGGTATCCACCAGCTTCTGCTTGCCGGTGAAGAAGGGGTGACACTTAGAGCAGACTTCTACGCGAATATCCTTCTTCGTAGAACCTGTCTCAATTACATTACCGCAGGCGCATTTAATAGTAGTCTGCTGATAATTGGGATGGATTCCTTCCTTCATTGCTCTGGTTCACCTCTTTCTGGTACAAAAGTCCTTTTCACAAAGGCAACTGTGATTTTACCACTTTTCCCGGACAATTGCAAGCATTTTTTGAAGAAAATTCCGAAACCGGGATTTTTGGCGTCTGACAGGCAAAAAGTCAAGGATTGGGCCGTATTTCCCCTGCGATTTGTGAGAAAATGCAGGAATTTATGATTGACATTTTCCCGGAACAAAATATAATAAATGAGTGTATTTTGGATTTAGCTGTTTAGTTATCTAAATTTGGGAGGAAGAAAGCATGTCGTTGGATAAGACCTATTTCGAGCAGATGGAGGCCAAAATCCCCCACGGGCGGGTCCGGACCCGGTTTGCCCCGTCCCCCACGGGCTATATGCACGTGGGTAACCTGCGGACGGCGCTGTATACCTGGCTGATCGCCCGGTCCCATGGCGGGGATTTCATCCTGCGCATTGAGGACACGGACCAGGGCCGCTATGTGGACGGCGCGGTGGACGTGATCTACCGCACCATGGCCGAGTGCGGCCTGACCCATGACGAGGGCCCCGACGTGGGCGGCCCCGTGGCCCCGTATATCCAGTCCCAGCGGCGGGACACCTATGGAAAGTATGCCCGTCTGCTGGTGGAAAAGGGCGGCGCGTACTACTGCTTCTGCGAAAAGACCGAGTCCGAGGAGGACTCCGGCGACTTTGACCGGGCGGCGGACCCCTGCCGGGACCTGCCTCTGGAGGAGGCGGAGCGCCGGGTAGCCGCCGGCGAGCCCTATGTCATCCGTCAGCGCATTCCGGCGGAGGGCGTCACCACCTTCCATGATGCCATTTTCGGCGACATCACCGTGGAAAACAGCACCCTGGACGACCAGGTGCTGATGAAGCGGGACGGTCTGCCTACCTATAACTTCGCCAACGTCATCGACGACCACCTGATGGGCATCACCCATGTGGTCCGGGGCAGCGAGTATCTGTCCTCCGCCCCTAAGTATGACCTGCTGTATCACGCCTTTGGCTGGGAGGTGCCCACCTATGTGCACTGCTCCCCGGTGATGCGGGACGCCCAGAACAAGATGTCCAAGCGCCACGGGGACCCCTCCTATGAGGACCTGAAGGCCCAGGGCTATCTGACGGAGGCCATCCTCAATTATGTAGCCCTGCTGGGCTGGAGCCCCAAGGGCGACCTGGCGGAGCAGGAGATCTTCGACCTAGAGGGCCTGACCCGGGCCTTCGACATCACAGGCATTTCCAAGTCCCCGGCCATTTTCGACCGGGCCAAGCTGGACCACTTCAACGCCGTGTATCTGCGGAGCATGGAGCCTGCGGCCTTTGCCAGGGCGGCGGAACCCTACATCCGCCAGAGCGTCCAGAATCCTGCCTATGACCCGGCGGCCATCGCCGCCCTGCTGCAGGCCCGGTGCGAGCGGCTGACGGAGATTCCCGAGAAGGTGGACTTCTTCGACGCCCTGCCGGAGTACCCGGTGGATTTCTATACCAACAAAAAGTCCAAGACCAACCCCGAGGTGTGCGCACGGATGCTGGAGGCCGCCATTCCCATGCTGGAGGCCCTGCCGGACTGGACCGACGAGAGCATCCATGACGGCCTGGTGAACCTGGCCGCGTCCCTGGAGGTGAAGAACGCCACCCTCATGTGGCCCGTGCGCATTGCGGCGGCGGGCAAGCTGGTGACCCCCGGCGGCGCGGTGGAGATCTGCCGCATTCTGGGCCGGGAGGAGACCCTGCGCAGGCTTCGCCAGGGGCTCTCCATGCTGACGGCATGCTGAAATGGCTGGCGCGGCAGCGGCAGCAGCTGCACGGGTTTTACCGGGACGGCTTCGGCCGGGCCTTCGGCATGACGGCCCTGGCCTTTGCCGTGGTCATGGTGGTCAGCTATCTGGTGACCCTGCGCTATCCCGCCCCCATTGAGCGGCTGATTGAGCTGTTCCGGGAGCAGATCGCGGACCGGGGCATCGTGGACGCGGAAGGGAATTTCAGCGCTCTGGGGCTGTTTCTCAACAATCTCCAGGCCTGCGCCCTGGCCATGGGCTATGGATTCATCCCGTTTCTGTATCTGCCTGCGGTGTCCCTGGGCATCAACGCCATGATGTTCGGCGGCTTTGCCTCGTACTATGTGCAGTTGGGCCTGCCTCTATGGTATTACGGCGCGGGGACGCTGCCCCACGGGATTTTCGAGCTGCCGGCCCTGTTTCTGGCCATGGCCGGTGGCCTGTACCTGTGCCGGACCCTGGTGCGCTATGTGCGGCGCAACGAGAAGGGCCTGGTGGGGCCGGTGGTGCTGAACCTGCTGCGGCTGCTGGTGATGCACATTGTCCCCCTGCTGCTGGCGGCCGCCGCTATCGAAGCGTATGTCACCCCCGTTGTTATGGAGGCGCTGGCGCGGCTGATCTGATGCTGTTCCTGCGGGCATTGCCCGCTGAAAGATAAAACTACAGACCGCAAGTGCGGCGAAAGGAGCCTTACAATGAACGAAAAAGTCACAAGTATCCCTGAACTGTTCGGAAGCATGGTGTTCACACAGGAGCAGATGCGACAGCGTCTGCCGGCCCACATCTACGATGCTTGGCAGCAGTGCCTGGTGCAGGGAACGTCATTGGACCGCTCCATCGCCGACGAGATTGCCGCCGCCATGAAGGAATGGGCCATTGAAAAGGGGGCCACCCACTATACCCACTGGTTCCAGCCCATGACCGGCTTCACCGCCGAGAAGCACGACAGCTTCATCGCCCCCCAGGGGCCCACCGGCGTGCTGATGGAGCTGTCCGGCAAGGAGCTATCCCGGGGCGAGGCGGACGCCTCCAGCTTCCCCTCCGGCGGCCTGCGGGCCACCTTCGAGGCCCGGGGCTACACCGCCTGGGACCCCACGTCCTACACCTTTGTGAAGGATAAGACCCTGTATATCCCCACCATTTTCTGTTCCTACGGCGGCGAGACTCTGGACAAAAAGACCCCCCTGCTGCGTTCCATGAAGCTGCTGGACACCCAGAGCATCCGCATCCTGCGGCTGTTCGGCAACACCCAGGCCCAGCACGTCACCGCCCAGGTAGGCCCGGAGCAGGAGTATTTCCTCATCGACAAGGAGATGTACCGCCGCCGGGAGGACCTGGTCCTCTGCGGCCGGACCCTGTTCGGCGCCAAACCCCCCAAGGGCCAGGAACTGGACGACCACTACTACGGGGCCATCAAGCCCCGGGTGGCGGAATTCATGCACGAGCTGGATCAGGAGCTGTGGAAGGTGGGCGTTCCCGCCAAGACGGAGCACAACGAGGTGGCTCCCGCCCAGCACGAGGTGGCCCAGGTGTATTCCGATGCCAACAGCACCTGCGACCACAACCAGCTGACCATGGAGTTTCTGAAAAAGGTGGCCGACCGCCACGGTCTGGTGTGCCTGCTGCACGAGAAGCCCTTTGCCGGCATCAACGGCAGCGGCAAGCATGACAACTGGTCCCTGGCCACGGACACCGGCGAGAATCTGCTCAAACCCGGCAAGACCCCCAGCCAGAACGCCCAGTTCCTGCTGTTCCTGGCGGCGTTTATCAAGGGCGTGGACGAATATCAGGATATGCTGCGCTGCTGCGTGTCCTACCCCGGCAACGACCACCGGCTGGGCGGCAACGAGGCCCCTCCGGCCATCATCTCCGTGTTCCTGGGCGATGAGCTGACGGCCATCCTGGATTCCATCATCAACGGCCAGGCCTATGTGGACAAGGCCAAGCGGAAGCTGGAGATCGGCGTAGACACCCTGCCGGAGATTCCCCAGGACACCACGGACCGCAACCGTACCTCGCCCCTGGCCTTCACCGGCAACAAGTTCGAGTTCCGTATGCTGGGCTCCTCCCAGTCCATCGCCAGCCCCAACGTGGTGCTCAACACCATCATGGCCCAGGAGCTGGAGGAGTTCGCGGACATTCTGGAGCAGTCCAACGACTTCCGGGCGGACCTGCAGAACCTGCTGCACGACACCTTCAAGGCCCACCAGCGCATCATCTTCAACGGCAACGGCTACGGCGGGGACTGGGTCCGGGAGGCCCAGCGCCGGGGCCTCAGCAACCTGCGGGACACCGTGGACTGTATGCCCGCCTATATCGACCCCAAGAACATCCGCCTGTTCTCCAGCCACAACATCCTCAGCGAGACGGAGATGCGGGCCCGGTATGAAATTCACCTGGAGAATTACTGCAAGGTCACGTCCATCGAGGCGGCTACCCTGCGGGATATGGTCATGCGGGGCATTCTCCCGGCGGTGAACCGCTACACGGCGGACCTGACCCAGGCCATCCTGCGCAAGCGGGAGCTGGTGGTTCCCTGCCGGGTGGAGGAGGACCTGCTGTCCAGGCTCTCCGGCCTGACCGCCAGCCTGTACGACACCATGACGGCCATGGAGCAGGCTATGGACCAGGCCCCCGACGCCGAGGGCGGCATCGAGGCCGCCCGGTACTACCGGGAGGAGATCGGCCGCCGCATGGAGGAGGCCCGCCAGTCCATCGACCGGCTGGAATCCCTGACCGCCGCGGAATACTGGCCCTACCCCACCTACGCCGACATCCTGTTCTCTGTGTAAAATCAATCAACCAGCCCCGGGGGCCTCCCATTCAGGAGGCCCCCGTTTTTTCTGCCCGCAGTTTATAATTAATTTAAAAAGCATTAATGTTCCTCTAATATTTCCGCCGTAAGATAGCACCAGAACGAAGGGGAACGACACCCCGGAACACAGAATATCAAGGAGGAACAACTTATGAAAAAGACCATCCGTAATCATATCGACACCATCACCACCTGCCGCCTGGCTGAGGGCCTGATCCTGGAGCGCCGGGTCACCGAGAACGGCATCGACCTGCGGGTGATGCTCCAGCGCCCCCTGGAGGAGTATGACGGTCTGCAGACCGCCGCCGAGGCTGCCTACATCGAGCAGTACCTGGTGGAGAAGTACCGGGGTGTGGCGGATGTTGCCACCATTCTCCGGCTGGCCTCTTGAAAAACCGGCCAAAATCTGTTGCGCTGATACCGAGACCCGGCGACGCCGCCTATCCCATCCTGCGGGCGGCGCCGCCATGCTTTATAAAAGAGGAGGGATCCCCCTATGCACCTTCTGTTTGCCGAGGATCAGCCCCAGCTGCGCCGCTCCGCCCGGGAATACGCCCTGCTGGAGTATCTGATCCGCAACAAGGGCATCATCCTCTCCCGGGAGCAGATCGAAAACAACCTCTGGAACTATGACTACGCCGGAGGCACCAATGTGGTGGACGTATACATCAGCTATCTGCGCAAAAAGCTGGACGGCGGCCACGAGAAAAAGCTGCTGCACATCACCCGGCTGGAGCAGGGTACGCAGAAGCTCCAGCTGGAAACGGCGGACCTGAGCCAGCTGGTGGAGGTCCTCTGTGAGGAGCAGGCCCATCTGGCCCCGGAGGGCACCACACTGACGGTGCATACCCAGCCGGATCTGCTGGTAAACGGGGACGTGACCCTGCTGTCCCGGCTGCTGACGAACCTGATCTCCAACGCCTACCGCTACGGGAAACCCAACGGCCATGTGTGGGTGGACCTGCGCCGGGAGGGCCAATGGGCCGTGCTGTCCGTCCGGGACGACGGCATCGGCATCGCCCCGGAGGACCGGGAGCGCATCTTCCAGCGCTTTTACCAGGTGGACGCCGCCCGGGGCAAGGACGGCAGCGGCCTGGGCCTGTTCATGGTGCAGCAGGCGGCCCGGCTCCACGGCGGCTCCGTCACCGTGAACAGCCGGATAGGGGAGGGGAGCACCTTCACCGTCCGTCTGCCGCTGGCAGAATAAAACAAAACGCCGGACCCCATCGGGGCCCGGCGTTTGTGCGTATTCAGATGCTTTCGTTTACCTTCCGGGCAAATTCCGCCGCCAAGCGGGCCTTTTCCGGGTCCATGAACACCGTGTCATAGCCCCGGTGCCGCTGGGCCAGCATACCCAGCAGCCGCAGACGGGAGTGCTTGCAGTAACGCTGCATCCCGGCCTCCCAAAGGTCCGCGCCCTTTTCCACGGGATAGCCGCAGGTGGCGATCAGGGCCACAGGCTTGCCCTCCCACAGGGACGGCCCCTTCTCCCGGCCGTAATACTTGTTCATTCCGTATACCAGCCGGTCCAGGACCTCCTTCATGGGCGGGGTGCAGTACCAGGAGTAGATGGGCGTGGCCAGCACCAGCAGGTCGCAGGCCAGCACGCTGTCGAAAATCTCCTGCATGTCGTCTTCCTGGGGGCAGCCGAACACTGTCCAATCCTGCTGGCACACCCGGCAGGCCCGGCAGGGCCGGACCTCCAGGTCATACAGCCAGACCGTCCGGCAGGACCAGCCCAGCTGCTCCAGCTCCGCCGCAAAGGGCGCCGTCAGCGCGGCGGTGTTGCCCTGCTTCCGGGGACTGGCCAGCAGGATACAGGCCTTTTTCATGTCCCTTAGCCCGGAGGCCAGGTCATATCCCGGCCGGACAGCACATGGAAGTGCAGGTGATGCACGCTCTGACCGGCCTGCTCGCCGATGTTGGACACCACGCGGTAGCTCTCCAGCCCCTGCTCCCGGCACAGCCGGGCGATGACCTCGAAGATGTGGGCCACCACGGCGCTGTTGCCGCCGTTTACCTCCGCCACGGAGCCGATGTGCTCCTTGGGGATCACCAGGAAGTGCGTGGGGGCCTGAGGCGCGATGTCGTAAAAGGCGTAGCACAGCTCGTCTTCATACAGCTTGTTGGAGGGGATATCCCCGCCGACAATTTTGCAGAACAGGCAGTTGTCGTCTCGCATAGTCATGCTCCTTTCGTTATTTCCACTCTCCCGGCTTCAGGAGAGCTTTTCCGACACAAAATCGTCCACGGAGGCCAGGGCGTCGTCCACCTTCAGCAATTCGGTGCCGCCGCCCATAGCGGAATCTGGCTTGCCTCCGCCCTTGCCGCCGCACACGGCGGACACGGACCGGACCAGGTCGCCGGCCTTGATGCCCCGGGCCACGGCCTCCTTGCCGCACACGGCCAGGAAGGATACCTTTTCGCCGTTGATGCTGGCGATGACTGCCACAACGCTGGGGTCCTTATCCCGCAGGAAGTCGCCCATGGTGCGCATGGCGGCGGTGTCCATGCCGGTGCGGGTGGTGGTGATCACATGCAGGCCCTTCACGGTTTTGGCGGAGGCCAGGAACTGCTTGGCCTCGCCCAGGGACGCCTCGGACTTCAGCTTGTCCAGAGTCTGGCGCAGCTGCTTCATTTCGCTGGCCTGCTGCTCCATGCGCTCCAACAGGGAGGCGGGGGCGGTTTTCAGGAACTGGGCCGCCTTGTGCAGCACGCCCTGGCTGCGCTCCATGCTCTGCAGCGTCAGCTTGCCGCAGGTGGCCTCGATCCGACGCACGCCGGAGGCCACGCTGGTCTCGGATTTCACCCGGAAGGGGCCGGCCTTGGCGGTGTTATCCACATGGGTACCGCCGCAGAACTCGATGGACACATCACCCATCTCCACCACCCGGACGGTGTCGCCGTACTTTTCGCCGAACATGGCCACGGCGCCCTTTTTCTTGGCCTCCTCGATGGGCAGGACCTCCGTCACCACGGGATAGCCCTCCAGAATGGCGTCATTGACCAGCTCCTCCACCTGATGCAGCTCCTCCGGGGTGATGGCCTCAAAGTGGGTGAAGTCGAAGCGCAGCCGGTCCGGCTCCACCAGGGAGCCCGCCTGGTGCACATGCTCGCCCAGCACCTTCTTCAGGGCCGCATCCAGCAGGTGGGTTGTACTGTGGGCCCGGCGGATGGCCTTGCGGCGCTCGGTATCAATGGCGGCGTGGACGGTGTCGCCCACATGGAGGGTGCCCTCCGTCAGGCGGCCATAGTGCATGAACTTGCCGCCCTTGTTCTTCTGCACGTCGGACACGGTGAACAGAACGCCGTCTGCGCTGATGGTGCCGTGGTCGGCAACCTGGCCGCCCATCTCCGCATAGAACGGGGACCGGTCCAGCACCACCACGGCGTCGGACCCGGCGGGGATCTCGCCCCGCAGCTCGTCGTCGGCCACCAGGGCCACCACCGTGGCGTCGAACTCGTTGTGGTCATAGCCCACGAACTCCGTGGCGGGGATGTCCTTGCCGAACTCCACACCGGCCCAGCCCAGGTCGCCCAGAGCCTTCCGGGCCTCACGGGCCCGCTGCTTCTGCTCCTGCATCAGCTGGCGGAAGCTCTCCTCGTCCACGGTCATGCCCTGCTCGGCCACCATTTCCGCCGTCAGGTCGATGGGGAAGCCGAAGGTGTCATACAGGCGGAAGGCGTCGGCGCCGGAGAAAATCTTCTCCCCCTTGGCCTGATGCTCCGCCAGCAGGTCGGAGAAGATCTTCATGCCGCCGTCGATGGTGCGGCCGAAGTTCTCCTCCTCGGTGCGGATGACCTTGGTGATATACGTCTGCTTTTCCAGAAGATCAGGATACTGTCCCTGGTTTTCATGGATCACGGTGTCCACCACCTGATACAGGAAGGGATCGTTGACGCCCAGGAGCTTCCCATGGCGGGCGGCCCGGCGCAGCAGCCGCCGCAGCACATAGCCCCTGCCCTCGTTGGAGGGGAGGATGCCGTCGCAGATCATAAACGTGGCAGAGCGGATGTGATCGGTGATGACCCGCAGGGACACATCCCGCTTTTCCGTCTCGCCGTAGTGGGCCCCGGTCAGCTGGGACACCTTGTGGGTGATGTTCATCACGGTGTCCACGTCGAACAGGCTCTCCACATTCTGGCACACACAGGCCAGACGCTCCAGGCCCATACCGGTGTCGATGTTCTTCTGCTTCAGTTCGGTATAGTGGCCCTGGCCGTCGTTGTCAAACTGGGAGAACACGTTGTTCCAGATCTCAATGTACCGGTCGCAGTCGCAGCCCACGGTGCACCCGGGCTTGCCGCAGCCGTACTCGGGGCCGCGGTCATAATAGATCTCGGAGCAGGGGCCGCAGGGGCCGGAGCCGTGCTCCCAGAAGTTGTCCTCCTTGCCGAAGCGGAAGATCCGCTCCTTGGGGATGCCGATCTCCTTGTTCCAGATGTCGAAGGCCTCGTCATCGTCCAGATAGATGGAGGGGTACAGCCGGTCGGCCTCCAGGCCCACCCACTGGGGGCTGGTCAGGAATTCCCAGCTCCAGGCGATGGCCTCGTGCTTGAAATAGTCGCCGAAGGAGAAGTTGCCCAGCATCTCAAAATAGGTGCCGTGGCGGGCGGTCTTGCCCACGTTGTCGATGTCGCCGGTGCGGATGCACTTCTGGCAGGTGCATACCCGGTGGCAGGGGGGCTCCTCCTCACCCTTGAACCAGGGCTTCATGGGGGTCATGCCGGCGTTGATGAGCAGGATGGATTTGTCGTTCTGGGGCACCAGGGAAAAGCTGGGCAGCCGCAGATGGCCTTTGGACTCGAAGAACGACAGGAACATCTCCCGCAGTTCATTCAGGCCGTGATAGGGATGGGACATGGTTCATTACTCCTTTATCTCAAATTGTTTTTACTGATTTTCTTCTGTGGGGCACAGGGCGGCGATCTCTTCCTCCAAAGCCCGGTAAAAGCGGGCAATGTGCCATCCGTCCGCCAGGGCGTGGTGGACCTGGATGGATACAGACAGCTGGGTCATGCCGCATCGCATGAACAGCTGCCCCCAGCTGACCCGGACGTTGCTGTCCGCCGGAGTGCAGGCCGGGTGGGTCAGGGACGTGTAGTTCAGCCACGGCAGGCAGGAGGCAAAGATGCTGGGGCTTTCCGCCCGGCGGTCCGTTTCGATGGTGCCGCCCTGCCGGGCCGCTGCCTGCTGCACGCGTCCCATGGCGATGTAGTCCTCATAGGGCACCCGGGCCGACTCCATCCGGCAATAGGCATAGCTGCCGTCTGGCTTCATCTCGGTGAAGGATACCGGGCACTCGTCATACTCTACCACCTGGCCGTCCTCAATGCGCCGCCGCAGCTCCGGCACCCGGTTCACCGCCCGGTGAATGACATACAGCATGGTCAGGAAGATAGGCTTGTGCTCCGCCCGCAGCCGCAGCTCCAGGGCCGTCACATCCAGCTGCACCGTTACCCCGGCATAGGGGAAGGAATACCCGCTGAACAGCTGAAACTGCTCCCGCCGGGGGTCCTTCTCCATATCAATTACACGCCGCTCCATAATCGCCTCCTGATAAACAAAAACGCCCCGCCCCACATAGGGGCGAAGCGATGCTTCACGGTACCACCCTAATTAACGGCCGGAGCCGTCATCTCAGTCATCCGGTAACGGGGATGGGGCGTGCGGCTCGTCGCCGCCGGCTCGGAGACGGCCCTCTGCCCTGTGACCCGGCGGGCTCACACCCTTTCCCACCTCGCTTGCGGCGCACTCCGCGGCAGATTCTTCTCGTCATTGCCTTTGACGTTCTGTATTTTACCACAGATCCGGCCGTTGTCAAGGGTTCCGCCCGCTTCCGGTCACAATTTTTTCACAATTTGCGCCCCAAAGCCGCACTTGACGCTGGGACGGGTCTATTGTATAATGGGTTGATTTAATGTGCGGAGGTATACCCATTATGTGGATCGCGGATGGCTGGAAGGATTATGAGCTGCTGGACTGCGGCGGCGGAGAAAAGCTGGAGCGCTGGGGCGACCAGATTCTGGTGCGGCCGGACCCCCAGGCCATCTGGGAGTCGGACCGGAAGAACCGGGGCTGGCGCACGGCCAACGCCCGCTACAGCCGCTCCAGCACCGGCGGCGGCCACTGGGACAAGAACAAGCTGCCGGAGAGCTGGCCCATCGCCTATAAAAACCTCCGCTTCCAGGTCAAGCCCATGAACTTCAAGCACACGGGCCTGTTCCCGGAGCAGGCCGCCAACTGGGACTTTGCCATGGACCAGATTCGCCGGGCGGGCCGCCCCATCCGGGTGCTGAACCTGTTCGCCTATACCGGCGGGGCCACGGTGG
Source organism: Brotocaccenecus cirricatena (assembly GCF_020687045.1). Lineage (NCBI taxonomy): Bacteria > Bacillati > Bacillota > Clostridia > Eubacteriales > Oscillospiraceae > Brotocaccenecus > Brotocaccenecus cirricatena. The sequence continues at coordinate 20,770 of NZ_JAJEPW010000015.1, read as the reverse complement.
CCAGCGCCGCCGCCGGGGCCAGCGTCTGCCATGTGGACGCCGCCAAGGGCATGGTGGCCTGGGCCAAGGAAAACGCCCGGGTCTCCGGCCTGCAGGATGCCCCCATCCGCTGGATCGTGGACGACTGCGCCAAGTTCGTGGAGCGTGAGATTCGCCGGGGCAAGACCTATGACGCCATCATCATGGACCCCCCCAGCTATGGCCGGGGTCCCAGCGGCGAGGTGTGGAAGCTGGAGGAGAATCTCTATCCCTTCGTGAAGCTGTGCGCCCGGGTGCTGTCCGATAAGCCCCTGTTTGTGATCCTGAACTCCTACACCACGGGCCTGGCCCCGTCGGTGCTGGGCTATATCCTGCAGATGCTGGTGGGCCGCCGCTTCGGCGGACACGTCACCTGGGACGAGCTGGGCCTGCCGTGCACGGATTCCGGCATGGCGCTGCCCTGCGGAGCCACCGGCCGCTGGATGAGCAAATAAAATTTCGCAGAAAAGAGACAAAGCAATGCAGCCAATGATTCAGACCGACGCCCTCTCCTTCTCCTACCCGGTGGAGGAGGGCCAGCGCCGGACCACCGCCCTGGACAATGTGACCCTGTCCATCGAAAAGGGCAGCTTTGTGGTGGTGCTGGGCCACAACGGCTCCGGCAAATCCACCCTGGCCAAGCATATGAACGCCGTGCTGCTGCCCTCCGGCGGCGCGGTGTATGTGGAGGGCATGGACACGAAAAAGGAGGAGCTCCTGCTGGAGATCCGCCGCCGGGTGGGCATGGTGTTCCAGAACCCGGATAACCAGATCGTGGCCAACGTGGTGGAGGAGGATGTTGCCTTCGCCCCGGAAAACCTGGGGGTCCCCACGGCGGAGATCCGCCGCCGGGTGGACGACGCCCTGGCGGCGGTGGGCATGACGGAGTTCACCCGCCACGCCCCGCACCTGCTGTCCGGCGGACAGAAGCAGCGGGTGGCCATCGCCGGGGTCATCGCCATGGAGCCGGAGTGCATCGTCCTGGACGAGGCCACGGCCATGCTGGACCCCTCCGGCCGCCGGGAGGTGCTGGACACCGTTCACCGGCTGAACCGGGAGCGGGGCATCACCGTGGTGCACATCACCCACCATATGTCCGAGGCGGAAGACGCCGACCGGGTCATCGTGATGAACGACGGCGTGGTGGCCATGGACGGCGCGCCCCGGGAAATTTTCTCCCGGGTGGAGGAGCTGCAGGCCCTGGGCCTGGCGGCCCCGGACACGGTGGAGCTGCTGCGCCGGCTGAACCGGCACAGCATGAATTTGCCATTGACGGCGATCACGGTTGATGAGTGTGCCCGCGCCATATTCCAGGCGCTCCATGGCGCGGAAGGGAAGTAAGCAGAGTTGGAACCGATCATTCGTATAGAACACCTGACCCACACCTACAGCGCCGGGACTCCGTTCCAGCGCAGCGCGGTGGAGGATGTCAGCCTCGATATCATGCCCGGCGAGTTCCTGGGCATCATTGGCCACACCGGCTCCGGCAAGTCCACCCTGATCCAGCACCTCAACGGACTGCTGCGCCCCACCCAGGGCCGCATCCTGCTGGACGGAAAGGACATCTGGGCCGAGCCCAAGAAAATCCGACAGGTCCGCTTCCAGGTGGGCCTGGTGTTCCAGTACCCGGAGTACCAGCTGTTTGAGGAAACGGTGTACAAGGACATTGCCTACGGTCCCGGCAACATGGGCCTGGACCGGGACGAGATCGACCGCCGGGTCCGGGAATCCGCGGCCCTGGTGGGCCTGACGGAGGACCAGCTGGAAAAGTCCCCCTTTGAGCTCTCCGGCGGACAGAAGCGCCGGGTGGCCATCGCCGGGGTCATCGCCATGGAGCCCAAGGTCCTGATCCTGGACGAGCCCACGGCGGGGCTGGACCCCCGGGGCCGGGAGGCCATTCTGGCCCAGATCCGGGCCTATCACCGCAAGCGCGGTACCACCGTTATCCTGGTGAGCCACAGCATGGAGGAGATCGCCTGCAACGTGGACCGCATCCTGGTGCTGCGGGGCAGTCATGTGTATATGGACGGCACGCCCCGCCAGGTATTCCGGCGGGCCTCAGACCTGGAGGAGGTGGGCCTGGACGTGCCCCAGGCCACCAAGATCGCCCTGGCCCTGCGCCGCATGGGCCTGAACATTGACACCGCGGTCTACACCGTGGACGAGCTGGAGCAGGCGCTGCTCTCCGTCAGAGGGGAGGCGGGCGTATGCTGAGAGATATCACCCTGGGCCAGTTTTTCCCGGGCAATACCTTCATCCACCGGCTGGACCCCCGCACCAAGCTCCTGGCGGTAATCCTGTACATTGTGGCCCTGTTCAACGCCCAGGGGGTGGTGACCTACGCCATCGTGACGGCGCTGCTGGCCCTGTGCATCATCGTCTCCCGGGTGCCCTTCCGGTCCCTGACCCGGGGCCTGAAGCCCATCTGGGTCATCGTGGCCTTCACGGCCATTATGAACCTGTTCTTCACCAGCGGTACCCCCCTGGGCGCCGGCTGGCTGCTGAGCCATATCTCCCAGGAGGGTCTGCGCTCCGCCATCTTCATGGTGCTGCGGATCGTGATGCTCATCATGGGCACCTTCCTGCTGACCTACACCACCAGCCCCATCTCCCTGACGGACGGACTGGAGAGCCTGCTGTCCCCTCTGAAGAAGCTGCGTCTGCCCGTCCACGAGCTGGCCATGATGATGTCCATCGCCCTGCGCTTTATCCCCACCCTCATCGAGGAGACGGACAAGATCATGTCCGCCCAGAAGGCCAGGGGCGCGGACTTTGAATCCGGCAATATCTTCCAGCGGGCCAAGGCCCTGGTGCCTATCCTGGTGCCCCTGTTCATCAGCGCCTTCCGCCGGGCCGACGAGCTGGCCACGGCCATGGAGTGCCGCTGCTACCACGGCGGCGAAGGCCGCACCGCCCTGCATGTGCTGCGCTTCCGCCCGGCGGACCTGTGGGTCCTGACGGGCTTTGCGGCCCTGACGGCGGGGGTCATCGCCCTGGGGCGGCTGGGAATCTGAAAGAGGTACGCTATGCGCAACATCGCACTGATCCTGATGTACAACGGCACCGCCTACCATGGGTGGCAGGTGCAGAAAACCGAGGTCACCGTGGCCCAGACCCTGGAGCGGGGTCTGTCCATGGTGTGCGGCCAGCCCATCAAGTGCACCGGCTGCGGCCGCACCGACGCCGGGGTCCACGCCGAGCACTATGTGGCCAATTTCCGCACCAATTCCCGTATTCCCGTGGACCGGCTGCCCTTCGCCGTCAACACCCACATTCCCGAGGATATCGTGGTAAAGGCGGCCTATGAGGTGGCGGAGGATTTCAACGCCATCGGCTCCTGCATCCGCAAGGAGTATACCTATCGCATTTACAATTCCCGGGTAAAGAACCCGTTTTACGTAAACAGGGCGTATTTTTACCCCAAGCGCCTGGACGAGGAGGTCATGGACCGGGCGGCCCGGATGTTCGAGGGGACCCACGATTTTGCCGCCGTGCGCAGCATGGGCACCAACGTCCGCAGCACCGTCCGCACCATCTACTACTGCAGGGTCCGGCGGCAGGGGGAACTTTTGGAATTGAAGGTCTGCGCCAACGGCTTTTTGTATAATATGGTACGGGCCATCACCGGCACGGTGCTCTACGCGGCGGAGGGGAAGCTGACGCCGGAGGAGATCCCTGTGATCCTGGACAGCGGCAACCGTACCCTGGCCGGGCCCACCGCCCCGCCGGGAGGTCTGTACCTGACAAGGGTGTGGTATGAAGATGAAAGACTCAATGGACCGGATGGAATTTGACCAGGGCAACCTCCAGGAGGAGGCGCCCCGCCGGGTGCAGCGCCGGAAGCGGCCGGAGCTGAAGCCCATATGGTTTGCGGCGGTGGCCGTGGTGCTGCTGGCGGTGGTGCTCATCGCTGCCCTGACGGATACCACCGCCTTCGACGGGCTGCGCCGCAGCGTGACCTATGCCCGGGCCAAAAAGGACGAGACCGGCTGCGCCCAGCTGTACCACTACGCCGCCGACCGCACCAGCTGCTTTGCCTCTCTGGACGGCAGCCTGGCTATCGTCACCAACAGCCAGCTGCTGGTGATGCAGGAGGACGGCCAGGTGGTCTGCAACGAGACTGTAAAGTGGACCTCCTGTACAGTGACCGGAACCGGCAGCCTGGCCGCCGCCTACGACATCGGCGGCAGCGACGTGTATGTCCTCAATGCCCAGGGCCTGGTCCGCAAAATCACCTGCGGCGGCGAGATTCTGTCCGTTACCCTGACCCGGGAGGGCCGCCTGGCGGTGACCCTCAACGAGCGGGGCTACAAGGCCGCCGTGGAGGTATACGACGAGGACGGTGTAAAGGAATTTGCCTTTCATTCTGCCGACAGCTTTCTGATGACCTCCTCCGTGTCCCGGAACGGCAAGGAGATGGCTGCCGTCACCATGGGCCAGGCCCAGGGCTCCTTCACCAGCAGCATCGTCCTGTATAAGCTGGACCGGCAGGAGGCCTACGCCACCTGCGACCTGGCCGGCGTGGCGGTGTATGACCTGGGGCTGGTAGGGAAGCGCTACTGCGCCGTGGCGGAGGACAGCCTGCATTTCATCGACCAGAAGGGCCGGGCCGCCGCGTCCTACAGCTATGACGGCGGCGTTCTGCGCCGGTGCAGCCTGGGCGGCGACGGCTATGCCGCCGTGCTGCTGGGCCGTTACAAGGTGGGCAGCCAGCTGCGCCTGGTGACGGTGAACAGCGACGGCAAGGAGCTGGGGTCCCTGGACCTGGACGGCGATGTGCTGAGCATGTCCGCCTGCGGCCGGTATGTGGCGGTTCTGTTTGCCGACCGGCTGGTGATCTATAACAAAAACCTCAAGGAATACGCCACCCTGCAGGGCGTCAGCAGCGCCGGTGATGTGCTGATGCGCAGCGACGGCTCTGCGGTGCTGGCGGGCTCTGCCGCTGCCAGCGTGTTCCTGCCCTGACCCCGAAAGGAGAGTGTCCATGTCCGTATTTGCCGATATTCTGGTGCTGGCGGCCCTGATCGCCGCCGCCTGGCTGGGAGCCAAGCGGGGCCTGCTGAAAAGTCTGGCGGGCCTGCTGATCGTCGTGGTGGCCCTGCTGGGGGCCTCCTGGGCCGCCGACCACCTGACGGAGCCTGTGGCCCAGTGGATCGAGCCCCGGGTGACCCAGCGGGTGGAACAGAAAATTGAGGAGAGCCACGCCGCCGACGCGGGCCAGATGCTCCAGGCTCTCAGCTTCCGGGGCGACAGTCTCCAGAAGCTGCTGGACACCGTTTCGCAGCGGGTGCAGGAAACAGGGGAGAGCCTGATCCGGGCGGTGAGCCTCAGCGTGGCCCGCTCCGTGGCCAGCACGGCGGTGTATGTGGTGGTGTTCCTGATTCTGCTGGTGCTGCTGTGGCTTTTGATGAAGCCGCTGAATGCCATTGTCACCAGGCTGCCCCTGGTCAGCACCGTCAACGGCTTAGGCGGAGCGGCCCTGGGTCTGGTGTGCGGCGGTCTTACGCTGTTTGTGGCCGTGTGGGCCATGCAGCGCTTCGGCTGGCTCCTGACCCCGGAGCTCATCGACAGCACCACACTGCTGAAATTCTTTGCAACCCAGACGCCGCTGGGCCTTCTGGCGGCGCTGTGAACAATTTACCCAGATAACGGAGGGAAACCATGCAACCGACTCTTTGTTCCAAATGTAAGAAAAATGTGGCCGTGGTCTTTATTTCCCGGCAGAATGAAAAGGGCGAGATGGTCAACGAGGGCCTGTGCCTGAAATGCGCCGCCCAGCTGGGCCTGCCCCAGGTGGAGGAGATGATGAAGCGAATGGGCATCTCTCCGGAGGACCTGGAGAACATCAACAACGAGATGATGCAGGCCTTCGGCGGGGCCGAGGAGCTCAGCGACATGCCTGCCCCCCAGGATGAGGACGACGAGGACGACGGCGAAAGCGGCAAGACCGCCACCTTCCCCTTCCTGAACCGCCTGTTCGGCGGCAGCAATCCCCCGGCGGAGAAGTCCGACGCCCCCTCTGGCCGGGAGGAGGCCCCCAAGGGCCGCAAGGCCGATAAAAAGCACAAGTACCTGGACAGCTACTGCATCAATCTCAGCCAGCGGGCCCGGGACGGCAAGCTGGACGCGGTCATCGGCCGGGAGGAGGAGATTCAGCGGGTGGTGCAGATTCTGAATCGCCGCCAGAAGAACAACCCCTGCCTCATCGGTGAGCCCGGCGTGGGCAAAACCGCCATTGCCGAGGGCCTGGCCCAGCGCATCGCCGCCGGGGACGTGCCCTTCAAGCTGCGGGATAAGCAGGTGTACCTGCTGGACCTGACGGCGCTGGTGGCGGGCACCCAGTTCCGGGGCCAGTTTGAAAGCCGCATGAAGGGCCTCATCGAGGAGATCCGCAAGCTGGGCAACATCATCCTGGTGATTGACGAGGTCCACAACATCGTGGGCGCCGGCGACGCCGAGGGCAGCATGAACGCCGCCAATATCCTCAAGCCCGCCCTGTCCCGGGGCGAGATTCAGGTCATCGGCGCCACCACCTTCAACGAATACCGCAAGCACATCGAAAAGGACACCGCCCTGGAGCGCCGCTTCCAGCCGGTGACCGTCAACGAGCCCAGCCTGGAGGATACCCTGAAAATTCTCCAGGGCATCGCCCATTACTATGAGAATTACCACGGCGTCTCCATCCCCCAGGGGGTGCTGCGCCAGGCGGTGGTGCTGTCCGAGCGGTACATCACCGACCGCTTCCTGCCGGACAAGGCCATCGACCTGATCGACGAGGCCTGCTCCGATATGAACCTCCACGACCCGGACATCAACCGCCGGATGGAGGTCAAGCGGGACCTGGAAAACGTCACCTTCGAGCGGGAGAACCTCATGTCCGCCCAGCCGGCGGAGGGTCAGGAGTTCACCCAGGAGGAGCTGGACGCCCGCTATGCCCGCATTGCCCAGCTCCGCAGCCAGGAGCTGCGGCTGCAGCAGGAGCTTTCCGACCTGGAGGCCAAGGGAATGCCCCAGCTGACCATGGACAACATCGCCCGGGTCATCGAAATGTGGACCAAGATTCCCGCCAGCAAGATCAAGGAAGAGGAGTTCAAGCGCCTGTCCCAGCTGGAGGACCGGCTGAAGCAGCACATTGTGGGCCAGGACGAGGCGGTTTCCGCCGTGTCCGCCGCCATCCGCCGCAGCCGCGTGGGCATTTCCCCCAAGCATAAGCCCGTCAGCTTCATTTTCGTGGGCAGCACCGGCGTTGGAAAGACGGAGCTGGTGAAGCAGCTGGCCGCCGACCTGTTCAACACCCCGGATTCCCTGATCCGGCTGGATATGTCGGAGTTTATGGAGAAGCACTCTGTTTCCCGCCTGGTGGGCTCTCCTCCGGGCTATGTGGGCTATGACGAGGCGGGCCAGCTGACGGAAAAGATCCGCCGCAAGCCCTATTCCGTCATCCTGTTTGACGAGATCGAGAAGGCCCACCCGGACGTGCTGAACATCCTGCTGCAGATTCTGGACGACGGCGAGATCACCGACGCCCATGGCCGCAAGGTGAACTTTGAGAACACCGTCATCGTCATGACCTCCAACGCCGGGTCCGACAAGGCCGCCGGGTCCGTGGGCTTTGGCCGCAGTGCCGATGACCAGGGCCGGGAGCGCACCATGAAGGCCCTGCGGGAGTTCCTGCGCCCGGAGTTTATCAACCGGGTGGACGAGATCGTCTATTTCCACCAGCTGACGGAGGAGAACTTCGCCGCCATCGCCCGGATCATGCTGGATGAGCTGCGGGATTCCCTGCGGGAGAAGGGGTATACCTTCACCTATGACGACGCGCTGGTTTCCTACCTGGTGCACTCCTCCTATTCCGCCGCCTACGGGGCCAGGAATCTGCGCCGCTGCATCCAGAAGGAGCTGGAGGACCCCATGGCGGTTCAGATCATCGACAGCTTCGAGCACCCCATCACCCAGCTGCGGGCCACGGCAGAGGACGGCAAGGTGCGGCTGGATACGCTGTAAGGAGGGCGGTTTCATGCTGTTTCGCAAAGATATCGAGCCCCGCTGCGCCTACTGCGCCCAGGGGGTCCGCATCAACGAGACCCAGGTGGCCTGCGTGAAAAAGGGCATTGTGGCGGCGGAGAATCACTGCTTCCGCTTCCGGTATGACCCCCTGAAGCGGGTGCCGCCCCGTCCGGCCCAGCTGGCCACCGAAGGGCTGAAAGAGGAAGATTTCAGCCTATAAAACCCACAAAAATACACAAAAGAGGGGAAATATCATGACAACCGTTTGGGCCGTATATTTCAGCGGCACCGGAACCACGGAGCGCACGGTAACGCACATCGCCGGGGAGCTTGCCCGGCTGCTGGCGGCGCCCTGCCGCAGTCTGGACTTCACCCGGCCCCAGGTCCGGCAGCAGGAGCTGGATTTCTGCCAATCGGACCTGGTGGTGCTGGGAACGCCGGTATACGCCGGGCGGGTGCCCAATGTGCTGCTGCCGTTCCTGCGGGAAAAGGTCCGGGGCGGGGGAGCGCTGGCGGTGCCGGTGGTGCTGTTCGGCAACCGGAACTATGACGACGCCCTCATAGAGCTGCGGGACATCCTCCAGCAGGACGGCTTCCGCTGCGTGGCGGCCGGAGCCTTCGTGGGGGAGCACAGCTTTTCCCGCACCCTGGGGGCGGGCCGCCCGGACGATGGGGACATGGCGGGACAAGCCGCTTTTGCCCGGGAAATCTGCGAGAAATTGGCGGGACAAGCCGGGACAGAAATGGCCCCCGTATTGGTCCGGGGGGAAACACCCATCCGCCCCTATTACACCCCCCGGGACCGCCATGGAAACCCCATCAACATCCTGAAGGTGAAGCCTAAAACGGACCCGGACAGGTGCGGCGGCTGCGGCCTGTGCGCGGAGCTGTGTCCCATGGGCTCCATCGACCCGGCGGACGTGTCCCAGGTCAGGGGCATCTGCATCAAGTGCTGCGCCTGCGTCAAAAAATGCCCCTCCGGGGCCAAGTACTTTGATGACCCGGGATACCTGTTCCACCAGCATGAGCTGGAGGACGTCTATACCCGCCGGGCGGAAAACGAGTGGTTTGTGTAATCGGATCAGGCAGCCCCCTGCTTTCACTTTCGGGAAGCAGGGGGCTGCACATGATGTTGCCCCTCTTTGGGCAATCGGACTCTTTACGTCCGGGGAAATCCATGTTACCATGGGAAAAAACGAAGGGAGGCAGTACGGATGGAGCAGCCAAGGATTTTCCGCTATGACACGGTGGACTCCACCAACACCGTATGCAAGAGCCTGGCGGCCCAGGGCGCGCCCAGCGGCACGGCGGTGATCGCCCGGCGGCAGACGGCGGGCCGGGGCCGCATGGGCCGGAGCTTCGAATCGCCGGAGGGGCTGGGCCTGTACCTCTCGGTGCTGTGGCGGCCGGAGGGGACGCCGGAGGACCTGCTGCCCCTGACCCCCATGGCGGCGGTCTCCGCCGCCATGGCCATCCGACGCGTCACCGGCGCACCGGTGCGGATCAAATGGCCCAACGACCTGGTGCTGGAGGGGCGGAAGCTGGCGGGCATTCTGACGGAGGCCTCGCTGTCCGGCAGGGGAGTGGACCATGTGGTCATCGGCATCGGCGTCAACCTGCGGCAGCGGCCCGATGACTTTTCGCCGGAGGTGGCCCAGATCGCCACGTCCCTGGAGGCCCAGGGCTATCCCGCGGACCGGGCCGCCCTGGAAACGGCCCTGGCAGAGGCTCTGTGCCAGGCCTTCGGACACTTGCACACCCCGGAGGTCTACGCCGCCGATTATCGCCGCCTGTGCCTGAACCTGGGACAGACGCTGCGCATCCCGGATACCGGGGAGACGGTGACGGCCCTGGACATCGACCGGCAGTACGGCCTTGTGGTGCGCCGCCGGGACGGCACGGTGGACACGCTGCGCTGCGGCGAGGTCTCCGTGCGGGGCCTGTACGGCTATGTATAACAGATGACGGATCGGCGCATCTCCCCTGTGGGAGGTGCGCTTTTTCTGTGGTTTTGTACAAGCATCCCGTTGGGCAAATTTGTCATTCTGCACAAATTGTTAAAATTGTGACGGATTACTGTTGACAGATTCGCCATCTGTGTGTATAATGGAGCAACATATCAAAGAAATTTGTCCACGTCTTGTCCGCGCAGACAACAGACAAAGGACAAATCTTCCGGGATATGCACCGTCTGCGCAAAGAGAGTATGAGGGAGGAAGAAATGGACTATTCCAACTTATTTGTCGTGCTGATGGGCCTGGGAACGGTGTTTGCGGGACTTCTGTGCATCATTCTGCTGGTTTCGCTGATGAGCTGGGTGTGCACGCGCACTGCCGGTACCCAAACGCCGCCCAAGGCTGCGGTTCCCGCCGCTCCGGCGGCTGCGGAGGCCGTAAGCCCCGCCATGATCGCGGCTGTGGCTGCTGCCATCGCCGAGGACCTGGGGACCGACGTCTCCGCCATCCGTATCGTATCCATGAAGAAAGTGTAAGGAGGAACGCACCATGAAAAAGTACAGAGTCAACGTCAACGGCACCGTGTTCGAGGTGGAGATCGAGGAAATGACCGGTGCGCCCGCCGCTCCTGCGGTTGCTGCGGCTGCCCCCGCTGCACCTGCCGCCCCCGCCGGAGGCGAAAAGATCACCGCCCCCATGCCCGGCACCATTCTGGCCGTCAATGTGACGAGCGGCAGCGCCGTGAAGAAGGGCGACGTGCTGATGATCCTGGAGGCCATGAAGATGGAAAACGAGATCATGGCGCCCTGCGACGGCGCCGTCACCTCCGTGTCCGTCACCAAGGGGGCCGCCGTGGAGTCCGGCACCCTGCTGTGCACCATCGGTTGACCCCGGAGGGCCGCATATGGAAGCAATTGCCAATTTCCTGACCAGTACCGGCTTCTATCAGTTCTTCCAGGGGGAGAACTGGAAAAGCGCCATTATGCTGGTGATTGCCTGTGTCCTGCTGTTTCTGGGCATTGTGAAGAAGTTTGAGCCTCTGCTGCTGGTGCCCATCGCCATCGGCATGCTGGTGACCAATCTGCCCGGGGCGGGGATGTTCCACGAGATCCTCTTTGCCGGGGGCCACGTCCACTGGGAGCTGTTCGGCGGCCAGCCCATCACGGCCAGCTTTCTGTCTGAAATGCTGAACAGCGGCGTATCCGCCGATGTGCTGCAGCCTTATGCGGACTCCCTGTGGACCGCCGCCCAGAGCATGTTTGGCGCGGATGCACTGAGTCAGGTGGCCGCTCAGGTGGCCGCCGCCACCGGCGACGCTGTGAATTCCATCGCCGTACAGATCCAGACCCTGGCCAGCGCAGAGCAGTTCGCTGCCGCCAGCGGTCTGACCATGAGCAATGTTACCGTTTCCGTGGGCCTGGTGGATGTGCTGTATCTGGGCATCAAGCTGGGCATCTATCCCTGCCTGATCTTCATGGGCGTGGGCGCCATGACCGACTTCGGCCCCCTGATCGCCAACCCCAAGAGCCTGCTGCTGGGCGCTGCCGCTCAGCTGGGCATTTTCCTGACCTATCTGGGCTGCCGTCTGCTGGGCTTTACCGGCGCGGAGTCCTCCTCCGTGGGCATCATCGGCGGCGCGGACGGCCCCACGGCCATCTTCGTCACCGCCATGCTGGCCCCGGCGCTGCTGGGCCCCATCGCCGTGTCGGCCTACTCCTACATGGCCCTGGTGCCCGTCATCCAGCCGCCCATCATGAAGGCCCTGACCACCGAGAAGGAGCGGCAGATCGTCATGAAGCCCCTGCGGGAGGTCAGCAAGCGGGAGAAGATTCTGTTCCCCGTTGTGGTCACGGTGTTTGTGGCCCTGCTGGTGCCTTCCGCCGCGCCGCTGATCGCCTGCCTGATGTTCGGCAACCTGGCCAAGGAGTGCGGCGTGCTGGACCGGCTCAGCAAGACCATGCAGAACGAGCTGATGAACATCGTCACCATCTTCCTGGGCATCAGCGTGGGCGCTACCGCCACCGGCACCACCTTCCTCAGCCCCAAGACCCTGGCCATTATGGGCATGGGCGTGGTGGCCTTCGGCTTCGGCACCGCCGGCGGCGTGCTGCTGGCCAAGTTCATGAACCTGTTCCTGAAGGAGAAGATCAATCCCCTCATCGGCTCCGCCGGCGTGTCCGCCGTGCCTATGGCGGCCCGGGTCAGCCAGAAGGTGGGCCAGGAGGCCAACCCCGGCAACTTCCTGCTGATGCATGCCATGGGCCCCAATGTGGCGGGCGTCATCGGCTCCGCCATCGCCGCAGGCGTGCTGATCTCCCTGTTCGGCTGATAGGAGGTAAATTATGGAATTTTTATCGAATAAGCCCCTGCTGATTACCGATACCATCCTCCGGGACGCCCACCAGTCCCAGGCGGCCACCCGCATGACCATCGAGGATATGCTGCCCGCCCTGGAAACCCTGGACTCCATCGGGTACTACTCCCTGGAGTGCTGGGGCGGCGCAACCTTTGACGCGTGTATGCGCTTTCTGGGGGAGGACCCCTGGGAGCGCCTGCGCACCATCCGCAAGCACGTGAAGCACACAAAATTGCAGATGCTATTCCGGGGCCAGAACATCCTGGGCTATAAGCATTACGCCGACGACGTGGTGGACGCCTTCTGCGCCAAGTCCATCGAAAACGGCATCGACATCATCCGCATTTTCGACGCTCTCAACGACGTCCGCAATCTGGAACAGGCCATCAAGTCCACCAAGAAATACGGCGGACAGGTGGAGGCCACCCTCAGCTATACCATGTCCCCCATCCACAACGAGGCCTACTTCGTGAAGCTGGCCAGGGAGCTGGAGGAGATGGGCGCGGACATGATCTGCATCAAGGACATGGCCAACCTCCTGCTGCCTATGGACGCCTATTCCCTGGTGAAGGCTCTGAAGGAGACCGTCAGCGTCCCCATCCACCTGCACACCCACAACACCTCCGGCACCGGCGACATGACCCTGCTGATGGCGGCCTATGCCGGGGTGGACATCGTGGACACCGCCCTGTCGCCTATGGCCAACGGCACCAGCCAGCCCGCCACCGAGTCCCTGGTGGCCACGTTGAAGGGAACCGTCCGCGATACCGGCCTGGATCTGGGCAAGATGTCCGATGCCGCCGTCCATTTCCGCCAGGTGGCCCAGCGTCTTCAGGACGCGGGCATTCTGGACCCCAAGGTCCTGCGGGTGGACACCAACACCCTGCTGTATCAGGTCCCCGGCGGTATGCTCTCTAACCTCATTTCCCAGCTGAAGCAGGCAGGGAAGGAGGACAAATACTACGACGTGCTGGCGGAAATTCCCCGGGTCCGCAAGGACTTCGGCTATCCGCCCCTGGTGACCCCCTCCAGCCAGATCGTGGGCACCCAGGCCGTCATGAACATCGTCATGGGGGAGCGGTACAAGGTATTCCCCAAGGAGTCCAAGGCCATGCTCAAGGGCGAGTACGGCCAGCTCCCCGGTGAGGTGAACCCGGAGGTCCGGGCCAAGGCGAGCATCGCCCCTGAGGACGTGGTCACCTGCCGTCCCGCCGACCTGCTGGAGCCGGAGCTGGAGAAGTACCGCCAGGAGTTCCGGGGCCTTGCCAAGTCCGACGAGGACGTGCTGAGTCTGGCCCTGTTCCCCCAGGTAGCCCCCAAGTTCATCGAGAAGCGGGACCATCAGCCGGAGCCCGTCAGCGACGATGCACCGGCGGTCCGGGAGCTTTATGTGGACGCCAAGTCCATCCTGTAACAACGACATAATAAAGGGCTTCCACCGGTCGGGTGGAAGCCCTTTATTTATCCAAAGAATTGACTCAGTTCAGACCCAGCAGCTGCATGGCCCGGCCATTCAGATAGGGCTGCAGCAGACTGTAGGGAATCAGGTACGACAGCTCTCCCGTGGCATAGGGAGCGATGGTATAGGGGTTGAACACCACGGTCAGGCCATTGTCATCGAATACCAGGCACTGATCCGCCCAGCTGCCCACAGTGTCCTCGTAGTCCTCGAAGAAGCTGTCGGCTCCGTACTCCGTCCAGAGGTTGCTCTTTTGAATCTGATACAGCAGATTCTCCTTGACGGCGGCCCGCAGGCCCTCGCTGTCCTCGGCCAGCTCCATGATCTTGACGGCCTCCCCGGTGTTCAGGTCGAAGCTCACCGCCACGCGCCAGGAGTTGGGGTGGGCCCCGCCGGAATAGGAGCTGTAGTGCATCTCCACGCACAGCAGCTTGGGCCCCACCCAATAGTCGGTGGTAACGGTATCGGAGTACACATACTCCGGCTGCTCCCAGCGGGAGTCCTCCCCGTTGACACCGGCGTAAGCATCCCGGGCCAGGTTGGTCACGTCTCCCAGAAATTGCAGCTGGTCCTTGCGCCACTGCTCAAAATACGCGTTGATGCCCTCGGCGGCCGCGGCGGCGGCGGTCAGAGTGTCCCCTGAGCCTTCCTGGTTCAGCTGGAACACCTGATAGCTGCCCTTGGCCAGCAGCCGGTCGTCCTCGGCGAAGTTCTCCTTATCTACCTGCTCCAGGGTGATGTTCCAGTCCTGGCCCTCGTCCGTGACCTTCAGCGCGTCATTAGTCGGGCCGGGCAGATTGGGCGCTTCGGTGCCCCGCAGGGACACGGGCTTGGCGCTGCAGGCTGTCAGGCACGCCGCCAGCGTCAGGGCCGCTATCAGAATGATGTACAGTTTCTTCATAGGCATTTCCTTACATGATCCATGGGGTGGCCCGCCAGTCCGCGCCGCAGGCGCTCTGAGACAGGTCGGGATACGCCAGAGTATATAAATCGGTCCAACCGGCCTCCCGGGTGAACAGGTCCTGGGCCGTCTGCCCCAGGCGGGATACGTCGGCGGGCTTGGTCAGCACCGGCGCTCCGCGCATCCGCCGCAGCAGGGTGCAGCCCCGGGAGCTGGCGGCCAGCAGCCGTAGATAGGGGATGTGCTCCGGCTCCGGCAGCTCCAGATACGCCGCCAGCAGCATCCGCCGCAGCCGGGCCAGGGGATAGCGCCGGGTCCTGGCGGCCTCCAGCAGGCCGTCCATGTCCGTGGCCTGCCGCACCGCCCGGTAAAACCGGCGGTACAGCCCCTCGCCGCCGCCGTCATAGGGGAGAAAGTCCTCCTGGGACATGGTCCGCAGCCGGGCCAGAATGGCCCGCTGGCAGGTGTGCATATCCACCGGCCCCCGGCCTGCGGCGATTTCCCGCCGCAGCACCTCCGCCGATTCCCGGGGCAGGAAGGCCATGGCCTCCTCCGTGTGCCCCGCCCGCAGAAGCCCCCGGATGTGGGACGCGGAGGCGATCCCATCCGCCGCACCGCCGTCGTGGGGTCCGCCCCGGCGCGGGAACGTTATCGGTTCCATGGAAAAATCCGCCCGGCGCAGGGCCTTCAGATACTCGATGGCCAGGATGTTGTTGGGCTGGGACAGCAGCGCCGCGTCCCGGGGGTCCAGCAGCTCCTCCACCGCCGCCTGGCGGCAGCGGGCAAAGGTCTCGCCGCCCTCCAATCTCCGCCGGAGGGTCTCCTGAAAGCTCTCGGCGGAGAGGCAGGCTTCCACCCGTTGCAGGGCCTCCAGGTCGCCGCACTCGCTGCCGAAGGCCAGGTGGGTCACCAGGCCGATTTTCTTCAGCAGCTCCACGCCGCCCCGGGCAAAGCGCTCCGCCCCGGACACCGCCCAGGGCGTGGGCAGCTCCAGCACCAGGTCCGCCCCGTTCCGGACGGCCATCTCCGCCCGGGCGAACTTGTTCACGGCGGCAAATTCCCCCCGCTGGGTGAAGCAGCCGCTCATGGCGCACACCACCGGTCCCTGCCGGTGCAGCTGCTCCAGCATCCACCGGTGCCCCAGATGGAAGGGGTCATATTCGCAGATCACGCCGAAAACGGGCATGCGATCACCCCTTCCCAGAAAATTACAAATAGTTACAAACTGGTTACAAATCAGCGACACTTTTCCCGGCATTTTGTACAGGTTATAGGATATTAATCACCACACTGTTTAAAAATGCACTTTTGGTTCATTTCTCAGCTCATTATACCGCATTTTGGGAAATTTTGCAATCCTCTTGACAATCCACCCGGTGAATCCTTACAATATAGGGTGAAAATCGAATTTATCGGGAGGAAACCAACCATGAAAATCGGACTTGTATACGCCATGACCGGCGAGATCGAAAGCCTGCTGACCCAGGAAAATGCCCAGCCTTTGCAGACCGTGGCCGGGGTGCCGTTTTATCAGATCCGGCCGGACGTCATCGCCTGCGCCGGGGGCGTCAGCAAGGTCAACGCCGCCATGGCCACCCAGCTGCTGATCAGCCTGTATCAGCCGGACCTGGTGCTCAACGCCGGGGTGGCCGGGTGCTTTGAGAACATGCCCATTGGTTCCATCGTTCTGGCGGAGGGCTTTTTGCAGCACGATGTGGATACCAGCACCCTGGGCGACCCTGTGGGACTGGTGTCCACGGTGAACCGGGTGCAGTTCCCCACCAGCGATCTGGACCGGGCCATGGCTGCCATGGACCGGGTGGGCGTCCCTTACCGCACCGGCTGGGTGGCCACCGGCGACTGGTTCGCCACCGACACCCCCCGGGCCCACTGGATCGCCGACACCTTCCACCCCCTGCTGTGCGACATGGAGGGCTGCGCCGACGCCCAGGTGTGTCTGCGCAACAACGTGCCCTTCATGTCCATCAAGTCCGTGTCCGACTGCCTGTTTGAGCACCACGACTTCATTTTCAATTTTCCCACGGCCATGCGGGACCTGAACCGGGTGGTTATGGCCTTTGTGGACCAGCTGGAGGCGTGACATGGAACGGATCGCCAGCTTCACGGTGAACCACGACGTGCTGGTTCCCGGCCTGTACCTGTCCCGCCGGGACGGGGACGTCACCACCTTCGACCTGCGCTTCAAAAAGCCCAACACCGGCGACCTGCTGACCAATGCCCAGATGCACTCGGTGGAGCACATCATCGCCACCCTTCTGCGCAACAGCCCGGAAAAGGACGCCGTGATCTACTTCGGCCCCATGGGCTGCCAGACGGGGTTTTACTTCCTGTTCGACAGCCGCCGCCTGACGGATGAGGCGGCTATCCGCCTGGTGCAGCGGGTGTTCGCCGCCGGGGCGGTCTATGACGGTCCCATGCCCGGCAAAAGCGCCGCAGAGTGCGGCAATTTCCGCAATCTGGACACAGCCCTGGCCCGGGACTGCTGCGCCTGGTACGCGGACCGGATCCGCAATTGGACGCCGGAAAGCCTGGTCTATCCCCAGGCGGAGGCAGAATGAAAAACGGCCCCGGATTGTCAACTTGTTGACAATCCGGGGCCGCTATGGTATCATGGTCCCAATCTTTTCCAAATCAGGAGGGGGCCATGTCCGCACGAAAGCTGGTATATACCGCGCTGCTGGCCGCGTTGACGGCGGTGGGCGCGTTTATTCGTATTCCGATAGGGATTTCCGTTATCACCCTGCAGTTCCTGTTCACCGCCATGGCGGGGGTGCTGCTGGGGCCGGGCGGCGGAGCCCTGAGCCAGGGGGTCTATGTGGCTCTGGGGCTTGTGGGGCTGCCGATCTTCACCGCCGGAGGCGGCTTCGGCTATGTGCTTCAGCCCTCTTTCGGGTTCCTGCTGGGGCTGATTCCCGCCGCCGCCGTCATCGGCGGTCTGAGCCGCCGCAGCAGCTCGCCGGTGAGGCTGGCCCTGGCCTGCGGGGCGGGGCTGGCGGTTCTCTATGCCGTGGGGGTGCCCTATATGGCGCTGATCCTCAACGGCTATCTGGGCAAGGGCATCAGCGCACCGGCCCTGCTTTGGTCGGGGATGCTGATCTATCTGCCGGGGGACGCCGCGAAAATCGCCGTGACGGCCCTGCTGTGCCCGGTGCTGCGCAGGCGCATTTCCGGGCTGCGGTAGGGGAGAGGACGGCGGATAGGGCGGGTTCAAATCTACCATACCACGCCGGTAGGCGGATTGCAAGAAAAAGTTTCGCAAATTCCGCAATTTCGGCTGATTGTGCAGGGAAGCGCCGGAGGGGATTCTTTATTTTGATAAATATTCCGTCTTGACGGGGGAGGGCGGCGGCAGTAGAATTTGAAAGTATTTTTAATATGGTATTCTGCGGGTAAGGAGTGGTCACGATGAAGCATATTTTTGTTACCGGCGGCGTGGTGTCCGGGCTGGGAAAGGGCATCTGCGCGGCGTCCCTGGGGCGGCTGCTGAAGCAGCGGGGCTTCCGGGTGAAGAACCAGAAGTTCGACCCCTATTTCAATGTGGACCCCGGCACCATGAGCCCCTTTCAGCACGGCGAGGTGTTTGTCACCGACGACGGCGCGGAGACGGACCTGGACCTGGGGCACTATGAGCGGTTTGTGGACGAGTCCCTGACGGGGAACGCGTCCGTGTCCTCCGGCAAGGTGTTCTGGAACGTGCTGAACCGGGAGCGGCAGGGAGGCTATCTGGGCGGCACCGTGCAGATCATCCCCCACGTTACCGACGAGATCAAGCGGCGCATTTACGCCATGGACGACGGCGAAACGGACATCATCATCACCGAGGTAGGCGGCACCGTGGGCGATATCGAGAGCCAGCCCTATCTGGAGGCCATCCGCCAGGTGGCGGCGGAGAAGGGCCGGGAAAACGTGCTGTATATCCATGTGCCCCTGGTGGTGTCCATCCCCGGCACCGGGGAGCTGAAAAGCAAGCCCACCCAGCACTCCGTGAAGGAGCTGCTGTCCGTGGGCATTCAGCCGGATATTCTGGTGTGCCGCACCGACAGTCCCCTGCCGGAGGACCTGCGGCGGAAGATCGCTCTGTTCTGCAACATGGAGGAGGACTGCGTTATCCAGAATCTGACGGCCTCCACCCTGTATGAGGTGCCCCTGCTGCTGGAGCGGGAGGGCTTGTGCCGGGTGGCCTGCCGGAAGCTGGGACTGCCCCAGCGGGAGCCGGACCTGGCCGAGTGGACGGCCCTGGTGCAGCGGATCAACGGGGTGCACAAAACCGTGCAGATCGCCCTGGTGGGCAAGTATACCGGCCTGCATGACGCGTATCTCAGCGTGGCGGAGTCCCTGTTCCACGCGGGAACGGCCTGCGACGCCAGGGTGAACATCAAGTGGGTGGACTCCGAGGGCCTGACGGCGGAGAACGTGAAGCAGGTGCTGGGGGATTGCAGCGGCATTCTGGTGCCCGGCGGCTTCGGCGACCGGGGCATCGAGGGGATGGTCCTGGCGGCGCAATACGCCCGGGAGAACGACGTACCGTATTTCGGCATCTGCCTGGGAATGCAGATCGCCGTCATCGAATATGCCCGGCATGTGGCCGGGTGGGCCGACGCCCACAGCGCGGAGTTCTCCGGCCTGACCGCCCATCCGGTGATCGCTCTGATGCCGGATCAGGTGGGCATCACCGCCAAGGGCGGCACCATGCGGCTGGGCAAATATCCCTGCGTGCTGGCGGAGGGGACTCTGGCCCGGGACGCCTACGGCGCTGCCGACATCTCCGAGCGGCACCGGCACCGGTATGAGTTCAACAACCAGTTCCGCCAGGAGCTGCAGGACGCCGGACTGCGGCTGGCGGGACTGTCCCCGGACGGGCATCTGGTGGAGATCGTGGAGGAACCCGCCAATACCTGGTTTGTGGGGGTGCAGTTCCACCCGGAGTTCAAGAGCCGTCCCAACCGGCCCCACCCGCTGTTTGTGGGCTTCGTGCAGGCGTCTCTGGACAGGCAGGGATGACGGCGGCGGGCCATGGTGCATACACTGGAATGCGGAAACGGCTCCTGCCCCCAGGGGGCGGGAAAACCCATCCGTTTTCCGGGAGGAGTTCTATGGCTTCCTTTACCAACATGGCTACCTTGTCCTACAACGGCAGTCAGATCAATTCCAACGTGGTCACCGGCGAGTTGCGGGACGCGCTGACCATCACCAAGACGGCGGTGTCCGGCGGCTACCGGCCCGGCGACACGGTGACCTATGTGGTGACCCTCAGCAATACCGGCACGGCGGCCCTGACGGGGCTGACTCTGACCGACGATCTGGGCGGCAGCACCGCGGCCGCCGGGACCGTGTATCCCCTGGCCTATGTGCCGGGCAGCGTCCTCTATTACAACGGCGGCACGGCCCAGCCCGCCCCCACGGTGACGGCGGGGCCGCCTATGACCGTCACCGGCGTTACGGTGCCCGCCGGGGGCAATGCCACCCTGGTGTATCAGACCCGGGTCACGGAGTTTGCCGCGCCGGGGGTGGAGGGTGAGATCCGGAACACCGTCACCGCCAGCGGCGGCGGTCTGGCCACGCCGCTGACGGCCACGGCCACCACGGCGGCCCGGCTGGAGCCGGAGCTGACCATCAGCAAGGCCCTGTCTCCCGCGGTGGTCACCGGCAACGGACCCCTGACCTATACCTTTACCATCCGCAACACCGGCAACACCGCCCTGACCGGCCAGGAGGGGGCCGTGATCACCGACACCTTCGACCCCATCCTGAACATCACCGGCGTTACTTTCAACGGCACGGCCTGGACGTCGCCGGAGGACTACACCTATGACGCCGCCACCGGCGCTTTTGCCACGGTGGCCGGTAAGCTGACGGTGCCGGAGGCCGCGTTCACCCAAAACGCCGACGGCTCCTGGACCGTCACCCCGGGACAGAGCGTCCTGACGGTAACGGGCACCGTGTAACAGCCCGGGGCATAAGGCGATAAGCGCCCGCCTAACGAATTTCCTATTTCACTTTTTCTACTTATCTGTTCCGGGGATCATCCTCTGCATCGTTGGGATTTGGATAAA
>NZ_JAJEPW010000154.1:0-1016 GCF_020687045.1 Brotocaccenecus cirricatena | reverse complement strand
TCAGTCAGCACAGCTACCACATCAACGACGGAAAAGTACCATTCTTCCTTTTCCTCATCCCATGCGGTTCGAATACGATGCTTTTCCCGCAGCTTTTCAACGTATTCTCCCAACTCGTTTGCAGGGAAGCCGCACATGGTAACACGGCCAGCGCCCTCCAAATTGCGGCGCGTCAGCTCAAGGCTGAGATCATCGGCAACTGCCCGCGCATCTTCGCCATACAGCTCAAAGAAGTCCCCGACCTGATACAGTACGATTTCATCGGGATGCGCTGCTTTTACGTCGTTATAGTCGTTATAAACAGCGTTCCGCAGGGCATCCTGCTCCATAGCCTTGTCATAGGCTGCCTGCTCATCCGGTGTAAAATAGCGGTTTGTCCGAATCAGCTCAGAGATGCGCGAAGCGACCTTGCTCCAATTCATCTGAACATCCGCGCAGCCCGTTTTTCTCAGCGTAATGCCCTTGCTGCCGTGATCTTCATAACTGCCGCTTTCTCTGGATACGGCGTGGGTACGCCCGCCGATGCCGTACTCCTTTTTCAGAAAATCGGCACTCTCCTTGGGCGTATGCGGCGTCTGGAAAAATTCATAGATGCGGGCTTTCCCGCCTTCAAAGCCGCTTCCATTTGCAAGAGAAGCCGCAATTTCATCTCCAGTGATAAATCTGCCGGTCTCCGGAACCGCCGCCATATCGGAGTGATACTCCTTGCGCGGCAATGACAGATCTTTCATGCGTGTAAGAAGCGCCTGCGGGCGGTGGAGATGGAATAGCCCCTCCATCGGAGCAGTCCGGCTTTGAACATGAAATTAAACATCATGTAACAAGATGTTCATTTGCTTGCGCCCGCATAGCGTCCTGCTGTGCGGGCGTTTTTATATGTCTGCACCTTGGGACAATTTGTCCCAAAGCAGCCAGCCCCGGCTGCCGATCCCCACCGTGCCTCCGTTCTGTTCACCCACCCACACATGAACTGAATGGAGGAAATACAAATGACGACCATCAATCTGAAGGACTTT
>NZ_JAJEPW010000153.1:0-1019 GCF_020687045.1 Brotocaccenecus cirricatena | reverse complement strand
AAGGAGCCGGAGAGCCTTGCTGCCGAACCCGTGCAGGAGATCACGGTGCAGGAGCCAGAACCGGTCAGCGCACCGGACAACGCCTGCATCCCTGACCCCGCCATCTCTGTTGAGAGCATGAACGCCTACGGCTACACCGATGCCAATATGCTGCCGCTGACAAAGGAGCGTGCGCTGGAGCTTATGGAGCGTGACGTGACCGTGTATATGCTTCACACGGACAACACCGAGGCCATGGCGTTCGATGCCGACGAGATTCGCAGCTTTGACGGAATCTTCGGCGTGGAGGCTTCCGAATGGGAGACGGTCAAAGACCGCTTCGTGCCGCAGGACTATGAGAAAGCGTTCCTTGATAACCCTGCCGACAGCTTTGCCATCTATCAGCTTCGGGATAATGATGACACGGCGCGGCTCCGCTATATGAACTCCGAGTATCTGGAGAAGAAAGGGCTTTCCGTCCAAAAGGAGAATTACGCCGCCGTCTATGCGGGCGACCTTGACCGCGGGGGCGATACGCAGGACAGATTGAATGAGCTGTACGAGACCTTCAATATCCGCCGCCCGGAGGATTTTCGCGGTCACAGTCTGTCCGTCAGCGACATCGTAGCGCTGAAGCAGAACGGCGTGGTATCCTGTCATTACGTCGATTCCTGGGGCTTCAAGGAGCTGCCGGGCTTTCTCAAGCCGGAAAACTATCTAAAAAACGCGGAGATGGCCATGGAGGATGATTACGGTATGATCGACGGTATCATCAACAATGGCCCGCGCAAAACAGTCGCGGAGCTGGAGGAACAGTCCAAGACCGGCACGCCCATTTCTCTTCTGGAGCTGGCACAGGCCGTCCAGCGCGAAGACGCAGAAAAGCGCCGTGCCCAGCAGCCGGTGCGCAGAGAAAAATCCGGCGAAAAGCCCTCCATCCTTGCGAAGCTGAAAACGCCGTCAGTAGCCGACACCAAATCTGTGAAGAGCGCCCCGAAACGGAGCGCGGAAAGGGAGCTGTGACATGAGCAACTTTACAT
>NZ_JAJEPW010000152.1:0-1074 GCF_020687045.1 Brotocaccenecus cirricatena | reverse complement strand
TATGACAGGCTGACTTCCATGTGCGCCCCCGTCCGCTTCACGGGCAGCAACTTCCGAAAGGAAACCGCACAGGAAAAACTGGAACGCTTAAAGCAACTGATGAAGCAGCGAAAGGAGAGCCTATGACAGAAACGAAACAGACAAGCACCACCAAAACAGACCGCCGCCCGGACTGTGTAACGGAAATCCGCATGGGCAATTCCGTCCTTACCGTTTCCGGCTTCTTCAAGCAGGGCGCAACCGATACCGCAGCCGACAAGATGATGAAAGTGCTGGAAGCGGAGGCTGCTGCCGGACATACGCCACCGTTCAGCGCATAAGTGATGACATGGAAAAGCGGTCACGCCGGGGAGCATGACCGCTGGAATATCAGTAACAACTTTATTTTTTCCGAAGTTTCAACTCAATGCCTTTTGGAGCAGCTATATCCTGCAACAGTTTTGCGATAACAGAAGCCTGTTCTTTCTTCCCCATACTTTGAAAATCCTTATCGGATTTAACTGTTTGCAAGATATTTTCAATTTCTTTAATCGTTAAGAGATTGACTGCAACACAGAATAGATTTTTTCTGCGCCCGTCATTATAGTGTGACAAGAGGAAATCCAATAATTTGCGCTTTTCTTCCTGTTCAGCATTATAGGCGGGAATCCCTATCTGGCTGGCTTTTTCCATGTCATTCATTTGATTATGATGAGTTATAAAAGAATCAAAATCATCTATATGAGCGTATTTGTCACAAGGGAAGCTGGTACACTGAAAGCAATATTCGATTTTCCCATGTTCAATACTGCACTTTGCGATTTTACAACTTTGATTATCAACGCCGCAACCGGAACAATGCCCTGCCAAATTCATAGGACATAATTTACAATTTAGACCACAAAGAGAAAGGTACTGATTGTTACGGACAAACCCTTTCATTGTCACACCCCCTTGTATTGATTAGCTCCATTTTACCATAAGAACAAGAGTTTTTCTACTATGCAATCCCAATCATCTGCTACACAAAAAACGGCGATTTGACCGACCATAAAGAAGCAGATTTGACGCTTTTGCCGCTATACAGACAGCCGC
>NZ_JAJEPW010000151.1:0-1115 GCF_020687045.1 Brotocaccenecus cirricatena | reverse complement strand
GCGTGTTTTCACACGCTGTGCGTGCGCACAGCGCACGGGATTCTTGATTAAATTTTTTAATCAAGAATCAGTATCAGGGCGATTGGGTCAGATCTTGCGGAAGCTCTGGCAGTCGGTGCACTGGTCCATGGAGGGGTGATTCTCGTGGGTACCCACCTGGATGCTGGACAGGCCGCAGTTGTCCATATCCTGGCAGTGATGGGCGCAGCTGGTCACGGAGCACTTGATGGACATATTGGGGGTGCAGCTGCACCCATCGTTGGTACAATTCTTGCTCATAGCGAAGGTCCTCCTTGCAAAAAATAAAGTCAGGCCGCAAGGCCTGACCTTATTCTGACCCGCCGGGGCGGGATTATACGCGTTTTTTTCAGCCGTTATCGGTGCGGTTGCGCCATTCCACTTCCTGGTCCAGCTCAAACTGCAGCTTCTTGTTCTCCTCCACCAGCTCGTCATAGTGGCGGCCCTGGATATAGTACTTCACGAAAATGAAGGTGGCCTCGTTGAACTCCTCCTCGGTGTATTCCGGCAGCAGGGAGCCGTTCTTCCGGCGCAGACCCTGAACGTTGATGACCACCAGGCGGCGGTGCTGCTCGGACAGCTGGAACAGCTTCAGCGTCTCGGGGATCTCCAGCCCCAGATCAAAATTATCATTGACCAGCTCCAGCAGACGGCGCTGCTCGGGCTTGGCGGACACGATGACGCCGTAGCGGGCAAACAGGCGCTTGAGATAGTCGGCAGAGACCTCCTCACGGGTGATGGTGCCCTTGCCGATGCCGGTAAGCATGGTGTTGGACAGGTTCAGGCTGACGTATACTTCTTCGCCGGTTTTGGGATAGCTCATGGGGTACCTCCTATTAATGTTCCGATGATTCCTGCGCCGCCGGGCGGCGCGTCGCTTTCTATGGATAGGGTACCACAAGCGCCCGCCGATTGCAACAAAAACTTGTACCAAGAACGTTTATTTGTAGGATAAAACAGCCGTTTCCGTGATTTTGACAGGCGTTTATGTTTCCAAATGTACCAAACAACTCGTACATGCAGAACCGGCTCCGCGCGACAGACTGCACCCCTTTTTTGACAAGCAGAGCGGCGCTGCATGGCAGTCCCTTGCCTTT
>NZ_JAJEPW010000150.1:0-1145 GCF_020687045.1 Brotocaccenecus cirricatena | reverse complement strand
TGAAATCCGTAAAGATTTTTGTCGTAGGTCGAACGCACTGCACCATCAGGTGATTTACCGAAGCGTGAATCCGCTGCCCCGGACTGCGGCATATCCTGCCGTTCTGTATGTTCTCATGCCGAACGATGAAGCCGATAGGGCGCTGCTGCGAACAGGGCATCACGGGCAGAAATCTGAGCGAATTTGCAGCACAGCGGATTTTTCACCGACAAGCACGCTGGCATCACCGATACGAAAACCGATTATACGAAATTATGGAGGTAAAACCAAATGAAATCCAATCTGAGAAATGAGATCAAGTCGTACATCGTCCGTCAGGGCACGACCATGCAGGAGGTGGTCGATCTGCTACGGGACGAACACGGCTGGTCTGACAGCGTTTCCAACCTGTCCAATAAGCTCCAGCGGGAATCCCTGCGCTATGTCCAGGCTGTCCAGCTTGCCGACGCGCTGGGCTATGAAATCGTCTGGCAGAAACGAAGATAAGGAGGATTTTTCACATGACGGATACGGAAAAGAAATTGTTGCAGGCACAGCACCGGTTAGAGGAAGCGCAGGCGCGGGATCGTGTCAAGGAACGCAAAGCCAGAACGCGCAGACTCATTCAGGAGGGTGCAATTCTGGAAAAGGTGCTGCCGGAGGTGCGGACGATGGAGCCGTCTGCGCTGGAGGATTACCTGATGCAGAAGCTGTCGCAGCACAATTGAATCCGCTGGGAGGTCTCCAGGAAACTGGGGGCCTCCCTCTTTTTCCTCCCGTAAGGGCGCACTTACTCACCACCCTGAAGGGGCGGTGGTACTTGCCGTTGGCAAGCCGTGCGCTCTCCGAGAGGGACTGCGGCTGCTGCGGCAGCCTCCAGACAATGCCACCCTGCAAGTGCTGCTGTCATCGTCTGCGCAGGTCTCAGTTGTTTCCGTTTTGGAAACAGCTTGCGACCTGCCCGCACAAACCTGCCACCGGCAGCTTTGTTTGCGGCTATGCCCCGAAGCTCGGCTTCGGGGCAGTTTCTCTTTTGCGAAAGAGAAACAGAAAAAGAAAGAACGAGGTGAACAAGAGATGGCGATTTATCATCTGGAAGCGAAGGTGGTCAGCCGGGGCGCAGGACGCTCCGCTGTGGCCGCCTCCGCTTATCTGAGCTGTTCCCG
>NZ_JAJEPW010000014.1:0-59736 GCF_020687045.1 Brotocaccenecus cirricatena | reverse complement strand
ACACCGCGGCAGCGCCGACGGCTCCGCCGTGACGGGGATGCCCTATGTGGCCATGGACATCACCAATGAGCAGCAGGTTCGGCAGGTGATGGACCAGGTGCGGCCCGACGCCGTGATCCACTGCGCCGCCTGGACGGCAGTGGACCTGGCCGAGGACGCCGACAAGCAGCCCAAGGTCCGGGCCATCAACGTGGACGGCACCGCCCATCTGGCCCAGGCCTGCCGGGAGATGGACTGCAAGATGATGTACATTTCCACGGACTATGTGTTCAACGGCCAGGGCCAGACCCCCTGGCAGCCGGACTGCAAGGACTATCAGCCCCTGAACTACTACGGCGAGACGAAGCTGGGCGGCGAGCTGGCCGTCAGCTCTGCGCTGGAGAAATACTTCATCGTGCGGATCGCCTGGGTGTTCGGCCTGAACGGCAAGAACTTCATCAAGACCATGCTCCAGCTGGGCAAGACCCACGACAAGCTGCGGGTGGTGTGCGACCAGATCGGTACGCCTACCTATACCCTGGACCTGGCCCGGCTGCTGGCGGATATGATCGAGTCCGACAAGTACGGCTATTATCACGCCACCAACGAGGGCGGGTATATCTCCTGGTACGACTTCGCCTGCGAGATCTTCCGCCAGGCGGGGCTGCCGGTGCAGGTGGACGCCGTGACCACGGCGGAATACGGCGCGTCCAAGGCGGCCCGGCCCTTCAACAGCCGCCTGGACAAGAGCAAGCTGGCGGAAAACGGCTTCACGCCTCTGCCGGAGTGGAAGGACGCCCTGAGCCGGTATCTCCGGGAGCTGGGCGACAATCAGTAAGCGAAAAAATACCGGCTGCGCAGCAGCCGGTGTTTTTTTGTCCTTTTCAGAGGAAGAAAAATGCGCTATACTGTCAGATGAGAGTTTTTTGGGACAGCGGAGGTGGTATCCTGCTGTCGGAAAGGAGGCGGGCAGATGCTTCATATATGGGTGGGCCGGGCCGGTTCCGGGAAATCCCGGCGGGTGCTGGAGGCCATGGAAAAGAACCGCCGTCTGCGGCGGCAGGTGCTGCTGGTGCCGGAGCATATCTCCCACGAGGCGGAGGTGGACCTGTGCCGGGCCCTGGGACCCACGGCGTCCCGGGACGCGGAGGTGCTGAGCTTCCGGAGCCTGTCGTCCCGGGTGCTGGCGGAAACCGGCGGCCTGGCGGAGTTTACCCTGGACAACGGGGGGAAGCTGCTGACCATGCGGCGGGTGCTGCAGGAGCTGGCCCCGGAGCTGCGGGTATTCGGACGGCCCAGCCAGCGGGCGTCGTTCCTGCGGCAGCTGACGGACCTGACGGAGGAGTTCTACGCCTACGAGATCGGCCCCCAGGCCCTGTACCGGCAGGTAGAGGACCTGGACGGGGCCATGGGCGGCAAGCTGCGGGACATCGCCCTGATATACGCCGCCTACGACGCCCGGCTGCGCAGCGGCGATTTCGACGCCCGCTCCCGGCTCCAGAAGCTCCGGGAGCATCTGGAGGGAAGCGGCTATCTCCGGGGCTGCGACGTGTATCTGGACGGTTTTTCATACTTCAACCGCCAGGAGGAGAGCATTCTGGAGCTGGTGCTGCGGCAGGCCGAAGGCGTCACGGTGACGCTGCTGGGAGACCGGAGCAGCGACCGGCTGTTCCAGAATGCCCTGCGCCAGCGGATGCGCCTGGAGCGCATGGCCCGCCGGGCGGGGCAGGAGATGGACGTGCTGTGGTGCGAAAGCCGGGGGCAGGGCCCCCTGGGACACCTGGAAGCCCACTTTTTCGGCCAGGAGGTCCCCTACGGCGGGGAACCGGAGGGCCTGGAGCTGTACCAGGCGGCCACGGCCTTTACCGAGGTGGAATGGGTGTCCCAGCAGCTGCGGCAGCTGGCGGCGGAGGGCTATCGCTGGCGGGACATGGGCGTGTGCGCCCGGAATATGGAGGTTTACGGCCCGCTGCTGGAGAGTGTGTTCCGCCGGGACGGCATCCCGGCCTATATCAGCCGCCGTAGCGACCTGCTGGAAAAGCCACCCATCACCATGCTGCTGGGGGCACTGGACGCCGTCACCGGCGGCTTCGACCGGGAGGACGTGTTCCGCTGCCTGAAAACCGGCCTGGGCGGCATCACCCCGGACGAGTGCGACATTCTGGAAAACTACGTCATCCTGTGGGACATCCGGGGCAGCGCCATGTGGCTGCGGGAGGGGGACTGGACCGCCAGCCCCGACGGATACGGCCGGGAGCCGACGGAGCGCAGCGCCGCCCGGCTGGAGCGGGTGAACGGCATCCGGCGGCGGGTGCGTCTGCTGCTGGAGCCTCTGTATCGGGGGATGCGCACCGCCGGGGCGGCCCGGCAGAAGGCGGAGTGCCTGTATGTTTTTTTGCAGGAGGCCGGGGTGCCGCAGACCCTGGAGGACACGGCGAAAAAGCTCCTGGAGGAGGACCGGCCCCAGCTGGCGGAGGAATATGTCCAGCTGTGGGCGATCTTCTGCGGGGTGCTGGACCAGTTTGCGGAAATCCTGGGGGATACGGAGCTGTCCGGCGAGGAGTTCGCCCGGCTCCTGCGGCTGGTGCTGACCCAGTACAGCGTGGGTACCATCCCGGCCACCCTGGACCAGGTGAAGGTCAGCGAGATCACCCGCAACGACCGGCACCGGGTGAAGTGCCTGTTCCTGCTGGGAGCCAACGACCATGTGCTGCCCATGCCC
Source organism: Brotocaccenecus cirricatena (assembly GCF_020687045.1). NCBI lineage: Bacteria > Bacillati > Bacillota > Clostridia > Eubacteriales > Oscillospiraceae > Brotocaccenecus > Brotocaccenecus cirricatena. The sequence continues at coordinate 57,035 of NZ_JAJEPW010000014.1, read as the reverse complement.
CCCAGCGGCCACGGCCTGCTGGATCCGGAGGACCGGGCCGCCCTGCAGCAGCGGGAAATTTTGCTGTCGGACGCCAGCTTCGACCCGCTGGACAACGAATTGCAGAATATTTACGCCTGCCTGGCCCAGCCCACGGACCGGCTCACCGTCAGCTGGCCGGTGGGGGACGTCAACGGCAGCCAGCTGCGCCCCTCCTTTGTGGTGCAGCGGATGGAAAAGCTGTTTCCCCGGCTGCGGGTGACCCGGGAGGACGGCAGCTACCGGCGCAGGCTCCCCGCCACGGCCCTGGAGCTGGCGGGAGAGGACCCCGCCCTGCGGCAGTATTTCCGCGGGCGGGGAGGCTATGACCGGGTGCTGGACGCCATGGACCGGGGCCGGTCCCTGGGCCGGGGACGGCTGTCCGGCCCGGCGGTGGAGGCCCTGTATGGCCGCTCCCTGCATATGTCCGCCTCCCGGATGGACCAGGTAAAGCGGTGCCATTTCGGGTATTTCATGCAGTACGGCCTGCGGGCAAAGGACCGCCGCCCGGCGGGGTTCGAGGCCCCGGAGATCGGCACGTTTATCCACTATCTGCTGGAAAACGTGGCCCGGGAGGTCAAGATCCGGGGCGGCTGGGCCGCGGTGCAGCAGCCGGAGCTGCGGCAGCTGGTCCGGGAATATACGGACCGCTACGCCCGGGAGGAGATCGACGGGTATCAGGAGAAAAGCGCCCGGTTCCGGTATCTCTTTTCCCGGCTGCGGACGGCGGCCTATGCCATTGTGGAGGACATGGCCGGGGAGCTGGCCCAGTCGGACTTTTCCCCGGTGGCCTTTGAGCTGGGCTTCGGCGGAAAGGACGGGCAGCTCCCTGCCGTGACCATCACCGAGGGGGATCAGCGCCTGTCCGTCAGCGGCAAGGTGGATCGGGTAGACGGCTGGCTCCACGACGGCAGGCTGTATCTGCGGGTGGTGGACTACAAAACCGGGAAAAAGTCCTTCGACCTGTCGGACCTGCGGTACGGTCTGGGGATCCAGATGCTGCTGTACCTGTTCACCCTGGAGCAGGAGGGCCGCAGCTATTTCGGCTATCCCATCGTCCCGGCGGGGGTGCTGTACCACCCGGCCCGGGAGGTGATCCTGAAAGCGGACCGGGGCATCCAGCCGGAGAAGCTGCAGCTGGCCCTGCAGAGCGCCCTGCGCCGCAGCGGCATGGTGCTCTCCGACCCCCAGGTGCTGCGGGCCATGGAGCACAGCGCTCTGGAATCGCCCCACTACCTGCCTATCAAGGTGAAAAAGGACGGCACCATCGCCGACGGCGTCGCCTCGGCGGAGCAGCTGGGCAAGCTGGGCCGCTATGTGGACCGCCTGCTGCACCAGATCGCCCGGGAGATCGGCTCCGGCAGCATCGACGCCGACCCGGTGGCCCACGGCCCCCAGGACCGGGCCTGCCAGCACTGCGACTTTGCCGCCGCCTGCGGGTTCCAGGAGGGCCGGGGCGGCGATCGGGTGCGGTACATCAGAAGCGTAGACCCGGGAGAATTCTGGAAATTTGTGGAGGAAGAAAGCCGAGAGGAGGGATCGCCATGCCGCTGACGCCGCAGCAGGAAACGGCCGTATATAACCGGGGCGGAAGCCTGCTGGTGTCCGCCGCCGCAGGCTCCGGCAAAACCAAGGTCCTGGTGGAGCGCCTGTTTTCCTATATGGAGCAGGAGGGCTGCCAGGTGGACGACTTCCTGATCATCACCTATACCAAGGCCGCCGCGGCGGAACTGCGGGGCAAGATCGCCCAGGAGCTGACCCGCCGGGTGGCGGAGCGCCCCGGGGACGGCCACCTGCGGCGGCAGATGCTGCGGGTGTATCAGGCGGACATCAAAACGGTGGACGCCTTCTGCGCCGGGCTTCTGCGGGAGAACGTCCACCTGCTGCCGCCGGTGGAGGAGCACAGCCTGACCCCGGATTTCCGGGTGCTGGACGAGCAGGAGGCCGCCCTGCTGCGCCAGCGGGTGCTGGGCCGGGTGCTGGAGGATTTTTACGCCGGCATCGAGGAGGACGAAAACGCCCGCCTGCTGGCGGAGACCCTGGGAGCTGGACGGGACGACCGGGCCCTGGAGGCCCTGGTGCTGGACCTGCACCAGAAGACCCAGAGCCACCCCCACCCCCTGCGGTGGCTGGAGGAGCTGAAGCGGGACTGGGCCAGAACGCCGGAGCACCTGCCGGACACCGGCTGCGGCCGGTATCTCATGGAGGACGCCCTGCGGAAGGCGGACTTCTGGTCCCGGCGGCTGACCCAGGCCGTGGAGGACATGGAGGACTACCCCGCCGTGTACAAAGCCTACGGCGACCGGTTCCTGGAGGCAGCCCAGGCCCTGGAACACCTGCGGGACAAGGCGGAACAGAGCTGGGACAGCCTGGGACAGGCGGTCCCCGTATTCCGCCGGATGGGAGCCGTCCGGGGCGATGAAAACGCCGCCTGCCGGGACCGGTCCAAGGCGGTGCTGGAGCAGTGCAAAAAGGCATTGAAGGACATCCAGGCCACCTTTTCTGTGCCGGAGGAGGAGCTGCTGGAGGACCTGCGCCAGATGGCCCCGGCCATGCTGGCCCTGCTGAGCCTGACGGCCCGGTTCACCCTGCGCTATCAGGCGGAGAAGGTCCGGCGGAACGTGATGGACTTTTCCGACCAGGAGCACTACGCCATCGACCTGCTGACCGACGGCCAGGGCCAGCCAACGGACCTGGCCCGGCAGGTGGCCTCCCGCTACCGGGAGGTGATGGTGGACGAATATCAGGACAGCAACCAGGTGCAGAACTGCATTTTCCGGGCGCTGTCCGACCGGGAGCGGCGGTTGTTCGCCGTGGGCGACGTGAAGCAGAGCATCTATCGCTTCCGGCTGGCGGACCCCACCATCTTTCTGGAAAAATACCTGTCCTATGTCCCGGCATCGGAAGCGGAGGAGGGCCAGCCCCGGAAGGTGCTGCTGAGCCGGAATTTCCGCTCCCGCCGGGAGGTGCTGGACGGCACCAACTTCGTGTTCCGGTCTGTTATGTCCCGGGAAATGGGGGAGATGGACTACGGCGACGACGAGCAGCTGTACTTCGGCGCGGAGGCGGCGTACCCGCCCCGGCCGGGCATGGAGCCGGAGCTGCACTTCATCAGCGTGGAAAACACCCAGGAGGAGAGCTTCGACCGGACGGAGATGGAGGCCCGGTTCACGGCCCGCCGCATCCGGCAGCTGCTGGACGAGAAATTCCAGGTGCAGGGGGAGGACGGCCGGCCCCGGCCGGTGGAGCCGGAGGACATCGTCATTCTCATGCGCTCCCCCCGGGCCAGGCTGGCGGCCTATACGGCGGCCCTGCGCCGGGAGAATATCCCCTGCACCAGCGGGGAAAGCGAGGCCTTCTTCAGCACCCCGGAGGCGGCGGTGATGGTGTCGTTTTTGCAGATCATCGACAATCCCCGGCAGGATGTGCCGCTGATCGCCGTGCTGCGGTCGCCGCTGTTCGGCTTTTCGGCGGATCGCCTGGCCCTGATCCGGGCGCTGCAGCCGGAGGGGGATTATTACGACGCCCTGTGCCTGGACGACGGCGCGGACACGGCGGACTTCCGGCGGCTGCTGGAGGAGCTGCGGCTGGCGGCCCGGGACATGACGGCGGACCGCCTGCTGTGGAAGCTCTATACGGAGTGCCACGCCCTGGCGGTGTTCGGGGCCATGGAGGGCGGAGCCGCCCGGAAGGAGAACCTCATTGCCCTGTATACCTACGCCGGTCAGCAGGCGGCGGCGGGCCGGGGCGGCCTGTTCGACTTCGTGACCCAGCTCCACGACCTGCTGGAGGAGGGGCGGCAGCCCCCCATCACCACCCGGACCGCCGGCAGCGGGGTGCAGATCATGAGCGTGCACCGGTCCAAGGGACTGGAGTTCCCGGTGGTGATCCTGACGGACCTGCACAAGACCTTCAACGCCGACGACTTCCGCCGTCCGGTGCTGGTGCACCCCCGGCTGGGCCTGGGCACCGAGCGGGTGGACCGGGAAAAGCGCATCCGGTACGACACCGTCACCAAAACAGCCGTGGCGGCGGCCCTGACCCGGGAGAGTAAGTCCGAGGAAATGCGGATCCTGTATGTGGCCCTGACCCGGGCCAAGGAGAAGCTCATCTGTGTGCAGTGCATGGCCCACGGCCGCAAGCGGCTGGCGGACCTTTCGGTGCTGGCGGATATGCCCACGCCGCCGGAGGCGGTGGCCGGGGCCAAATGCCCCGGAGACTGGCTGCTGCTGCCGCTGCTGTGCGCCCCGGAGGGGGAGCCTCTGCGCCGATGGGCAGAGGCGGAGCCCCAGACCCGGGTGGGCCTGGGCGGCGGCTGGCAGGTGCAGGTGTGGGAAAATCCCACGGCCGCGGCGGCCCGGGAGCGGGAGGACACGCCGCAGGAGGCCCCGCCGGAGAGCGCCGTGGAGGTCCAGGAGCTGGACTATCCCCATCAGGCGGCCTGCCGCATCCCCACCAAGGTCACGGCCACCCAGCTGAAGGGCCGGGAGCTGGACGAGGAGATCGCCCAGGGCACGGTCCGGCGGGTGCGGCAGGTGCAGGTGGACACCCCCCGGTTCCTGCTGGGGGAGCGGCCCCTGTCCGCCGCCCAGCGGGGCACAGCCATGCACCTGCTGATGCAGTACCTGGACCTGAACGGCCCGGACCCGGAGGAGCAGGCGGCGTCCCTGACGGCGCGGCATCTGCTGACCCCGGAGCAGGCGGCGTCCCTGGACCTGGAGCAGGTGCGGCGGTTCCTGGCCTCGCCTCTGGCCCAGCGCATCCGCCGGGCGGAGCAGGTGTACCGGGAGTACCGCTTTTCCCTGCTGCTGCCGGCGGCGCTGTATGACCCGGCGGCGGAGCCGGAGGACGAGCTGATGCTCCAGGGCGTGGTGGACTGCGCTTTCCGGACGGAGGAGGGCCTGGTCATCGTGGACTTCAAAACCGACCGCATCCGGCCGGAGGAGGCCCCCGCCCGGGCGGAGCTGTACCGCCCCCAGCTGACGGCGTACAGCCAGGCCCTGAGCCGGGTGCTGGAAACGCCGGTGGCGGAAATGGTGCTGTACTTCTTCGCCCCCGGCTGCGAGGTCAGACTGTAAAATATACGGCCCTGGCCATCCCGATGGATGGCCAGGGCCTTTATACCGCATCATCGGTAACGATACCGGTAACGTTTCAAAGTGCAATTTCCGCCGAAGCGACGCTTTGGCGGAAAGGCTTCGGCAAATAATTGTAAATTTTTTAGCATTTTTACTTGTAAAGAATCCGTAAATATGGTATTTTATACACAAGCGCCAAACGTAAGGCCGCTATAGATAGCTTTTCGGACCCTTTTCATATCTATAGGCGGCCGCCGCACCTGCGGTTTTGGCAAATTTACAAAAGGGAGAAAGAAAGGCCATGGAAAAAGATCGTCAGGAACCCCGCATTGAGAATGTCTATCAACTGGAAGGGCGCGTGCCGGTGGCAAAGGCAATCCCCTTCGGCCTCCAGCACGTGCTGGCCATGTTTGTGGCCAACATCGCGCCGCTGATCATCATCGCCTCGGTGGCGGTGTACAACGGCCAGCCCTTCAGCGTTATCGAAACCGCCCGGCTGCTGCAGAACTGCATGCTCATCGCCGGTATCGGCACCATGCTCCAGCTTTATCCCGTGTGGAAGATCGGCTCCGGCCTGCCCGTTGTCATGGGCCTGAGCTTTACGTTCCTGGCCGCCTGCATGACCGCCGCCTCCCAGGATTACGGCGTTATGGTGGGGGCCATCATTGTGGGCGGTGTCTTTGAAGGCATTCTGGGCCTGACGGCCAAGTATTGGCGCAAAATCATCTCTCCCATCCTGTCCGCGTGCGTGGTGGTATCCATCGGCCTGAGCATCCTCAACGTGGGCGTATCCTCCTTCGGCTCCTCCGCCAAGTATCCCCTGGGCTCCTGGCAGAACCTGCTGGTGGCGGCCATCACCCTGGCGGCGGCGCTGATTTTCCATACCACCCTCAAGGGCGTGGCCAAGCAGCTGTATGTCCTGCTGGGCATGATCGTGGGCTATGTGGTGGCCGTGTGCTTCGGCATGGTGGACTTTGCCGGCATGAACCAGACCATCCGGGAGCTGGGCGTGGTGGCCGTACCCCAGCTGTTCGCCTACACTCCCAAGTTCCAGATGGGCACCATCCTGTCCTTCTGCCTGGTGTTCATCGTCTCCGCCGTGGAAACCATCGGCGACACCACCGCCACCTGCACCGGCGGCCTGGGCCGGGATATCACGGATAAGGAGATCTCCGGCTCCCTGTGCGTGGACGGCTTCGCCTCCGCCCTTTCCGGCGGCGTGTTCGGCTGCTCCCCCATCACCTCCTTCAGCCAGAACGTGGGCCTGATCTCCATGACCCACGTGGTGAACCGCTTCACCATCATGTTCGGCGCCCTGGCCATGATCCTGGGCGGCCTGTTCCCGCCCATCGGCGCTTTCTTCACCACCCTGCCGGACTGCGTGCTGGGCGGCTGCACCGTGATCATGTTCGGCTCCATCATGATGTCCGGCATCCGGATGATGCAGGATGCGGGCCTGGACCAGCGCAACGTGCTGATCGCGGCCACGTCCCTATGCCTGGGCGTGGGCGTGACCCAGGTGGAGGGCTTCTTCGACAACCTGCCCCCGGTGTTCGGCGAAATTTTCGCCGGAAACATGGTGGCCGGTGTGTTCGTGGTGGGCCTGATCCTGGAGCTGTGCCTGCCCAAGGACCCCAAGCGCTACGAGACCCGGTAAAAATTGGAAATTTCTTCCGCCTTTGCGCCGCAGACAGCCGTCTGCGGCGCTTTTTTCGCGTCCGGCGGAAAAGCATCCTTTATTTAGCGGACATGAAACGCCGTCCGGCGGCGCAAAGTAACTCTGTCGCCGGCGACAAAATTCAAAAACAGGGGTGATCGCATGTATGAAACGCAAAAAAAGCGACGCATACGCAGGCCGGCCGCATGGCTGCTGGCCGTGCTGCTCACCGGGGTCCTGTGCTGCCAGGCGGTATGGGCCGATCAGCGCACCTTGATCCCTGTGGGGAAGGCGGTGGGCATCAAGCTCTTTGCCGACGGCGTGCTGGTGGTGTCCACCTCGGAAACGGCCCCCTGCCCGGCCCGGGACTGCGGCATCCGGGAGGGGGACCTGATCGTCAGCTGCAACGGCGAAAAGGTCACCTCCACGGAGGACCTGCAGACCCTGCTGCAGGCCACCGGAGGCCAGCCCGCCGCCATCGGCCTGCGGCGTGAGGGCAAGACCCTGAACGTCACCGCCGCGCCGGTGCAGGGGGAGGACGGCTCCTGGCGGCTGGGCGCCTGGACCCGGGACAGCATGGCCGGCGTGGGGACCCTGACCTTCTATGACCCGGACACCGGGGCCTACGGCGCTCTGGGCCACGGCATCACCGACACGGACACGGCCCAGCTGATGCCGCTGTCCAGCGGCTCCATTATGGAGACCTCCGTGAAGGCCGTGAAAAAGGGCGAAAAGGGTGAGCCGGGCCAGCTGAAGGGGGACTTCACGGCCCAGCACGACGTGGGCACCGTGTCCGCCAACACCACCGGCGGCATTTTCGGCACCGTGGCGGAGGGGGACTTCGTCTCCGGCACGGCCCTGCCGGTGGCCCAGCGCAGCCAGGTGACCACCGGCCCCGCCACCATCCTCTCCACCGTCTCCGGGGATGATACCCGGGCCTATCAGGTGGAGATCGTGCGGCTGTGCCCCATGAACCGGGACGGCCGGGACCTGCTGCTGAAGGTCACGGACCCCCAGCTGCTGGAGACCACCGGCGGCATCGTCCAGGGGATGAGCGGCAGCCCCATCATCCAGAACGGGCGCTTTGTGGGGGCTGTGACCCATGTGCTGGTGAACGACCCCTCCCAGGGCTACGGCATCCTGCTGGAGCATATGCTGGAGGCGGTGGGATAACAGAACCGGCCAATTTGATGGCGGTAAAACGCGTATTGCGATTATAGAAAAGAACATGCGTGCCGGGATATCCGAAGAAATGCCTGCATTTCCTCCGGGTATCCCGGTTTTTCGGGGGAAAAACCATATTTTCTTATACAAATTTTGAGTGATGTCCAAATAGCTGCGGCGGCCTGTGGAACGCATGGTCGACTGTCTGAAAGTTCACAATATGAATAACAGAATGTATGAGAGGAAAACATAACAGCACATTGCACAAAAATACACAAAGTTTTTTCTGCTTCGCCGCATATGCCTGTACAGATTGACGAAGCTGTACAGCCGTTTTAATCTAAAATCAACGATCCGACAGACGGCCCGGCGGCCCCGTCGGACGACCCAAGGACCACCATGGAAAAGAAAGAGAAGAAAAGGAGAAAACTATGCAGCACAAAAGATCCCGTCTTTCGACGAAGATCCTGGCGTTTGTCCTGATCCTCGCTCTCGTATTCCCTGCATCTGCGTTCGCAAGCGTCGCAGACGTGGCGAAGGACACTCGTGCCCCCGGTAAGTCCCTGGCAAATACCTATCCCGCATACACCGACATCGACTGGCAGATCTCCCTGGCGGAGGACACCACCGCCACCGTCACCCTGCCCACCAACCTGACGGAGAATGAGCTGGCCGCCGCCATGGACGCGGGCCTGTCCCTGTCTCTGGACCGCGACACCCAGCGCGGCTATCTGAACCCCGAGAAGTTCCCCAACCCCTATCAGGGCGGCCCTCTGGACAGCTGGAAGACCCAGAGAGACACCCAGATGTTCCAGGTGGATGACTACGGCTTTGCGTTCGACGACGACGGCAAGGTCTCTCTGGTCCTGTACCTGAACATCTCCTGCTACTTTGCCAACCGCTCCGGCAGCGTGAACTACAGCGCCCCCCACAGCAACGGCGGCGCATACCTGGGCCTGTGCGGCTATTACACCCTGCGTGTGACCGCCGACGGTAAGGACATCGTCTCCTGCCACGCCAAGGTCGTTCCTTACGACAGCTTCCGCACCGTGTACGAGCTGTATGACGATCTGGAAGCCCTGGCCGCCACGGATACCGACCTGTATGTGTCCAAGGAGTCCATGGGCCAGACCACCACCGACGGCTATGATATGCCCTACCTGATCGTTGCCGACTCCAAGGAGTCCGTTGACAAGTGGCTGGCATACACCGACCTGGTGGAATCCGACCCCGACCTGGCGCTGACCAAGCTGGCCAACGGCGACTTCGATGACCTGCGGGTGCCTATGTTCGCCTCCAACGTCCACTCCAACGAGAATGCCGCCGTCAACGGCATCCTGGAGTTCGCCCACCTGCTGCTGGAGAACGAGACCATCAACGTCAACACCCTGGAGGGCTTCACCGACGCCGGTAAGGAGCTTCTGGCCCAGGAGATGGCCAAGCAGAACGTGGCCGTTCCCGAGCAGATCAAGGATTTCGCCTCCTACATCGGCTTCATCCGCGGTGAAAACGGCTACAAGGCCAACGGCAGCCTGTACTCCGGTCAGCTGGACCTGGCCGCCTATTATAACGTGCAGGAGAACCGGGTCAACGTCAAGGAGCTGCTGGGCGACGTGTTTATGGTCATCGTCCCCGAGCAGAACATCGAGGGCTATGAGCACATGACCCGCACCACCGGTCAGGGCTATGACCCCAACCGCGACGAGGCCAACCAGACCCTGTTTGAGGATGCCAACGCCATGGCCCTGGTGAATAAGTTCAACCCCATGGTGTTCACCGAGATCCACGGCCGCGTGGAGGCCATGCTCATCGAGCCCTGCACGCCTCCCCACGAGCCCAACTATGAGTACGACCTGATCGCCAAGCAGTTCATCCAGCTGGGCGAGGCCGTGGGTATGGGCGCCATCGCCAACAACCCCGAGCACAACAGCTTCGAGATGCCCTACCGCGATTACCTGCGTGTGGACAACGATTCTCCCTCCGGCGTGGCCTGGACCGAGCCCTGGGATGATATGACCACCGCCTACGGTTCCCAGTTCCCCGTCCTGATCGGCACCGCCGGCATCACCTGGGAGCTGCCTGTGTACAGTGACGTCGCCTCCGAGCTGGTGGTGCCTTACGGCCTGATGACCCAGGCCATGTACATCCAGGCCAACAAGATCACCATGCTGGAGAACCAGGCCAAGCTGTTCTCCCGCGGCGTGAACAACACCAATTCCAACGAGCTGGTGGCTCCCTGGTACGTGGACCAATATGACCGGCCCGGCACCCAGACTGAGCTGATGCGCCCCGTGTACGATGGCGAGGGCCAGAACGGCAACTTCTATCCCGAGTGCTATATCATCCTCATGGACAGCGCCAACCAGAAGAATCTGTATGACGCCGCCGCCGAGATGAAGTACCTGACCCGCAACGATGTGAAGGTCAACGTGGCCAGCAAGGAATTCACCTATGACGGCGTGACCTATCTCGCCGGTACCATGGTGGTGTCCATGTATCAGGCCAAGCGCTCCCTGGCCAACAGCCAGCTGTTCGACGGCACCTTCATCAACGTCTGGCAGGGCCTGTACTCCGAGAGCTTCGCCCAGCGCAGCAACGCCCGGGGCTATGACCGCGTCATCGTGGCGGAGCCCGCTGCCTACAAGACCATCATGGCCGCCTGCCCCGAGACCATCAACTATACCCAGGCCCTGACCTATCTGGCCGCCTTCGCCACCCAGTTTGAGGGCGTGGAGAATGCCGACGTCATCATCGACAACGTGTCCAACGACTCCACCGCTGCCATCAACGCGCTGCTGCGGGCCGGCAAGACCGTGGCCATGATCACCGAAGGCAGTGAGAAGGGCAACTTCATCTGCTCCTATGAGGACTTCATGACCGTGGCCAAGGACTATGTCCTCACCGCCACCGGCGTGTACGGCACCGGCATCAAGGCCGCCGTCATCCTCAATCCCCAGGTGTATCTGCCCGGCAAGCCCGCCGACAACACCTCCGGCTACGTGGAGACCACCCTGCGCTCCGGCTCCTATAACTACCGCTTCGACTGGCTGGCTCTGACCGCCATGGGCTTCACCATGACCGATGACCTGACCAAGGCCAACGTCATCGTGGGCTCCCGCGCCCTCAGCGACGATGCCCTGGCCGCCGTGAAGGCCGGTACGCCTTACATGGGCTACAGCAACGATGCCATCACCGGCAGATCTGCCTTCATGCAGGAGCTGGGCGTGGAGATCTCCTCCTGCGACAAGGGTACCGACTTCCTGGGCCGGGTGGTATATTCCAACAACACCCTGGTCAACGCCACCTATATCAACGAGGGTGACGACGTGATGTACGAGTACGGCACCAACTGGTTCACCAAGATCCCCAAGGGCGCTACCGTTCTGGTGCAGAACGCCGGCAAGGATCCCCTGCAGGGCTGCATCTGCCTGACCGATGACGAGCTGACCGCTCAGTTCAACCAGTACAACAACGGCGTGGTGGGCTTCGAGTATCAGAACGGCGACCTGGACATCGCTCTGTTCGCCAACGTCCTGAACCACAAGATCCACCAGACCGACGAGTACACCTTCATCAGCAACTTCATCTTCTCCCGCAGCCTCACTGAGACGGCCTACGAGGGCGTTGCCCAGCCCGAGAATCCCGATCCCGTGAACCCCGGCAAGCCCGAGGAGCCCGGCAAGCCCGACGCCCCCAAGACCGGCGACTCCTCCAACATCATCGTCTGGGTGCTGGCCGCTTCCTTCAGCTGCGTGATGATCCCCGCCGCTGTGACCCTGAAGCGCAAGGCCCGCTGACCCACCTATAAGGAAGGGGCCGCAGCCCTGCCCAACCGGCTGTGACAGCCTTCCTCATACGCCAACTGCATAAGCAAAGGCCCCGGACGAAAGTCCGGGGCCTTTGCCGTGACTGTCAAAAAAGCAAAGCTCTTTTTATCAGTGATTCTTCTGATAGATGTCCCACAGGCCCTCCATCAGCAGATACTTGTCATAGAGCACCTTGTTGCGGCAGTAGCGCACGATCACCGGGGCGTTGCTGCCGGTGGCCACGATGGTGGGGGTCTCCCCCTGGGGCAGGACCTCCCGGATGCGGTCGATGACGCCGTCCAGCATCCCGGCGGTGCCGTAGACAATGCCGGAGCGCATGCAGTCCTCGGTGTTTTTGCCGATGAGGCTCTTGGGGTGCTGCAGGGAGATGTCCGGCAGCTGGGCGGTGTGGTCCGACAGGGCGTCCAGGCTCAGCCGCACCCCGGGGAACATCAGGCCGCCCTCATAGCTGCGCCTGCTGGAGATATAGGAGATGGTGGTGGCGGTGCCCATGTCGATCATGATGATGGGGGTGGGGTACTTGTCCAGAGCGGCTACGGCGCCTGCCACCAGGTCGGCACCCAACTGGTTGTGGATCTCCATGCGGATGTTAAGCCCGGTTTTGACCCCAGGGCCCACGATCATGGGGGGCTTTCCCAGCAGGCGGGTCAGGGCCTTGGCCATCATGAAGTTGATGGGCGGCACCACGCTGGAGAAAATGGCGCCGCTGACGTCACGCAGGTCGTATTGATACAGGGAGAAGATGTTCATCAGGTCGATGCTAATCTGATCTGCCGTTTTCCGGCTGTCGGTGTCGATGGAGGACAGAAATTTCAGGTCCCGTTTCTGGTCGAACAGCCCCACGGAGATGTTGGAATTGCCGATATCAATGGCCAAAAGCATGGCAGAAGCCCCCTTTCCATTCCTGTCTATTCTACCACGCACAGTGCGCTTTGGCAACCGGGAACGCAAAAAACGCCCGGGTCAGTCCTCCACGACGCCTATGAGCAGGCTGCCGTCCCGCACCGACACGGTGATGGGGCGGCCCACAAAGTGGTTGCTGACGCCCAGAGGGAACTCCGCCGTCAGCACCGCGTGGTGCAGGGGATACTGGCCTCCCTGGATGCTGACGTCCCTGGCGTCGGCCCCCAGGCAGAACACGGACAGAATGCCCCGGTCCCGGGCGGGGAAGGTGACGGTGCCGCCGCATACGGCGGTGTACCGCTCCCCCTGGCCATACAGCCAGCCCTGAGCCCCCCGCCGGGCCAGGTACAGCAGGGCCTGGAAATTGGCGATGGTGTGGTCCGTCCGGCGGCCGCCCATGCCGCCGTAGATGTGAAACTCCGTTTCCCCGCGCTCCAGCCCGGTTTTCACCGCCAGCATGGTGTCGGTGTCGTCCTTCTCCACCGGCACCCGGAGAATGTTGGGGAAGTCGGGCTGGGTGCTGAGGGAGTCGAAATCCCCCAGCAGCAGGTCCGGCGTGATACCGGTCTTGCGGCAGGCCAGCCAGCCGCCGTCGGCGGCGATGATGAAGTCGTCGGCCCGGGGACAGCGGTCCAGGCCGTAAAAGCTGCCTGCACCGAAAATATAGCATGCCATAGTGTTTCCTCAGTCGTGATGATGGTGGGGCGCTTCGGCGGCGGTGTTTTCCTTGCCGGTAAGCTCCCGGGGGGTGATCCGGATCACCTTTGTGGCGGGTCCGTATTTTTCCACGGACTCCGTGAAGCGGCCCATGCCCTTGGGGTCAAAGGCGGAGCACAGCAGAAGCAGGGCCCGGGTCCACTCGCCCTGGTCCGTCACCACCTCCGCCCGGCCCCGCAGAACGGCGCTGGCATAGGCCATGGTGAAGGCGTTGGGCACCGCCGTGGCGTGGGACACCGCCGACAGGCACACCTCTGCACCGTCCTTCAGAAGCTCCCACTTTTCTCCGGCTCCGGCGCAGTGGAAATAGACCACGTGGTACTCCTCGTCCACGGCCTGGTTCACCGGCACGGCGTAGGGGCGGCCCTGGCCGTCCGTCAGGGACAGGGTGGCGTAGGGGGCCTTTTTCAGCACCTCCCAGGCAAAGCTCCGGTCCCGTTCTCTGTCTTTTCTTCGCATGTTTCTTCCTCCTTTGCCGCCGGGCGGCTGTTTACAGTTTGCACCAAAAGGCATGGTTTGTCAACGGCGGCATACCATGGAAGCAGGAATTTTTTTCGGAAAGGAACTGCCTGCCATGACTTATCCCTATATCCTGCCGCCGCTGCCCTATGCCCCGGCGGCTCTGGAGCCAAACCTGGGGCGCTCGTCGGTGCGGCTGCACCACGACGCGTTCTTTGCCGCCTATGTGGACCGGCTCAACGGGGCGTTGGTGCCCTGGACCCAATATCAGGACTGGCCGCTGGAGCGGCTGCTGCTGCACTGGTGCCAACTGCCCCGGACCCTGGGCCAGGCGGTGCGCCGCTATGGCGGAGGCGTGTATAACCACGGGCTGTATTTTTCGTCCCTGGCCCCGGCCCGGACCACCAAGCCCTCCGGGGAGCTGCTGGCGGAGGTGGAGCACAGCTTCGGCTCCATGGAGGGGCTGCACCGCAGCCTGAAGAACGCCGCCATGAGCGTGTTCGGCAGCGGATGGGTGTGGCTGGTGTGCTGCTCCGGGGGGCTGCAGGTCACCTGCACCGCCAACCAGGACACGCCGCTGCCCCTGTGGCCCCTGTTCAACGTGGACCTGTGGGAGCACGCATTTATCCCGGACTATGAAAACCGGCGGGAGGACTATGTGGAGGCGGCGCTGGCCATCATCGACTGGGACGCGGCCTCCCGCCGGTTCCGGCAGCGGACGGCAGGGAAGGGGGAGTGAAGCGCAAAACGGGCGGGGCCGAAGCCCCGCCCGTTTGAGACTGTTCAAAAAGGGCGTTGCCCTTTTTGAACAAAAGGCTTGCAGTCTGCCGCGCGCATAATTTGTCCGCCACGGGCGAACAAATTCCACACTTGCAGACTGAGAAGTATTTTTTGCCAGGTACACGCCCCGGCAAAAAATGGATCACATTTGATTTGCCGCCTGCGGACGGCAAACTCTGCGAGGCCTTTTTGACAAGCTGAGATGCAGGCACCCGTTTCACGGATGCCTGCATCGGGAGCATGATGTATCAGTCCATCGCCGGGCGCTCGTCGCCCATGAAGAACACCGCCACGGTGCCGGGGCCACTGTGGGACCCGATGATGGTGCCGATGTCGCACAGGCGGATCTTGCCCCGGAGCCTGGGGAACCGCTCCTCCAGAGCGTCGATGAGCATCTGCGCGTCCTCCGGGCACTGGGAGTGGCACACGAAGCAGCGCTGGTCATAGTCCCGGCCGCCCTGGGCGTGCTCCTCCATGGCGTTTACCGTGGCCTCCACGGCCTTCTTCTTGCCCCGGACTTTGCCGTAGGCCTTGATGGCCCCCTTGTCGTCCAGCCGCATAATGGGGCAGATGTTCATGATGGTGGCCACCATGGCCGCCGCGCCGGACACCCGGCCCGTGCGCCGGAACTGGGTCATATCGGAAGAGAAGAACTGGTGGTGCACCTTGTTGCGGTTCCGCAGCACCCACTGGGCCGTCTCCTCCAGGGTGGCCCCGGCGTCCCGCATATCCGCCGCCGTATCCACCAGCAGACCGTAGCCGGAGGAGGAGCACAGGGAGTCGATGACCACGATCTTCTTGTCGGGATACTTCTCCTGCAGCAGCTTTCCGGCGGCCTGGGCGTTGTGCACCGAGCCGGACTGGCCGGAGGTGAAGGCGATGTGCAGCAGGTCGCCCTTTTGCAGCTGCTCCTCAAAGAAATCCAGATAATCGGCCACGTTGATCTGGGACGTCTGGGGAAGCTGGCCCGCCTTCAGGAACCCGTAAAACCGGGGCAGAGCCGCCGGATCCCGGCCCATATCGTCCACATACTCCTGGTTACCCACCACATAGTGGTAAAACAGCACCGGGATGTCCCGCTGGGCCATGTACGCATAGGGCAGGTCCACCGTGGAGCAGCAGCTCAGTACAAATTTCCGTTCCATATCCTTTCTCCCTTTCGATTGAATAGAACTTACTGCACATATTATACCAAAATTGGATGAAAAGTCAAACCTTCCGCCCTATACATCCGGGATGCATTGTCCAGACGGAAAAAACGGGGGCCGCGGCCCCCGTTTTTTTACTGCGCTCAGTCGTCCCGCTCCGTCTCGTGGTCCAGCACGGCTCCGGTGGCGGCGTCGATGACGTAGTCATACTCCATGCCGCCGGACTTGAACTCCACCTCATACACGGCCCGGCCGTTTTCGTTGTCCCATTCCACCTGAAGCTGCTGCACCTGGCCTTCGGACAGGCCCGCGTGCTTCAGGGCCGCGGCCTTGGCGGCCTGGGCGCCGATATCGGTGCCGCCGGTGCCGCCGCGAAGGTTCTCCTTCTCATAGTCCAGCACGCGGCCGGTGGCGGCGTCCACGGTGACCTCATAGGCGGCGCTGTCGGTGTGGAACTCCAGCTCATACTCCAGTCGCCCGTCGTCATAGTCCCGCTCCGCCTTGGTAAAGACGGCGGTGGACAGACCCGCGTGCTTCAAAGCAGCGCTCTTGGCGGCCTCCATGCCAATGTCACCGGAGGGGTTCACGGGAGTGGAGGGCTGCACATTGGCCTGGCCGGTGAGCACCTGGCCGGTATACGCCTCCACCTTATACTCCAGCTCGCCCTTGCCGGGCACCTGGAACTCCACCTCATAGTGGGCGGGTGTCTCGTCCAGCTCCGGGTCCACGTCCGCGTCGGTGATGTCCGCCGTGGTCAGGCCCGCATACTGGGCCGCCGCCTCCAGAGCCGCCTGCATGCCGATGGGCATCCCCGGCGCACCGGCCTCGATCAGGTCCCGCAGCTCCTCCACAGACAGCTGGGCCAGCCCCTCGAAGGTCAGGCTGCCGTTCAGGGCCATGGCCTGGCGGATCAGGGCCGCCTTGCCGGTGGAGATGTTGTTGGCCTTGGCCTGCTTTTCCAGCTCCTTGTCCTGCTGCACCGTCTGGCTCAGCACGGCGGCCTGGGAGTTGCCCAAAGCGCCGCCCGCGACATTGGTCAGCTCCTGCTGCAGCCGCTGGGCCCGGGCCTGATCCTTATCCTCCACGGAGATGAGGATGGCGGAGGACAGACTGTCCAGATATCCGCACCGCACCAGGCTGCCCACGATGGCGTTCACCGCCACGTCCGCCTTGACGCCCTTCAGGTCCCTGCCGCCGTCCATATCCTCCAGCACGGCCTGGGCCTCCTGGTTCAGGGCCTGGCAGGACACCACCTTTTCCCGGCTGTTCACCCGCAGCTCGATGCTGGGATTCACGTCCAGGGACACCACCGAGGTCACGGCGTGGGCCTGCTGCACCAGCAGACCGCCGCCGCCCAGCAGCAGCACCGCCAGGCAGGCCGCCACCGCCTGCATCCATTTCTTCATTCGGTTATTCTTCTTTTTCATAGGGACTACCGTTCCTTTCCGCTCTGTACAGCGGGAGAGCACGCCGTCCACGTCGTCCGGCGCGGTCTTGTCCAGCGCGGCGGAAAGCCTGCGTTCCATCTGATCGTTGGTCATCGGGCGTCATCTCCTTCCATGTAAGCTCGCATCTTTTTCAATGCTCTGTGATATTTTGACAGGACGGTTGCCAGGGGCAGGCCCAGCGCCTGACCGATTTCCCGGTGCTTCAGGCCCGCCGTGTGCAGCAGGACGATCCGCCGCTCCTCCTCTCCCAGCACCGCCAGGGCGTCCTGCAGAAGCAGCCGCTCCTGGCTGTCCAGCCCCGGGCAGTTGTCGGGGATGGCGTGCCACTCCTGGTCCTCCATGGTCACCTGACGGCTCTCCCGCCGCAGGTGCATCAGGCACAGATTCCGGCACACTGCCAGGATCCACCCAACAGGCGAGCCTGTGGGCCGGTACTGTCCCGCCGTGTCCCAGATGTGAACGAACACATCCTGGGTCAGGTCCTGGGCGTCGTGGGCGTTGCGGAGATAGGACAGGGCCAGACCGTACACCGCCGTTCGGGTGCGGCGATATAGTTCGGCCAGATCATCTTGGCTTCCTGCGGCCACTCCCGAAAGCAGCCGCCGAAGCTCCTGGACCTCCTCCGCAGGGAGGGATGAAGTTGTGTTGTCAATCCTGTGCAGCATCTCTTTTGTCTCCTGTCATCTGGATAATGCACGGCAAGGCGGTTTTATTGCGTCCCCCGAAAAAATTTCCCCAAAATTTTTCTTTTATTTTATCATGCCGCCTCACGGATTTCCAGCTTATCAAAAAATTCTTTTTTGACAAGCCGCGTGCGTCTCTTTCTGCTCCTTGTACAAAAGAATAAAAAGAGGTATAATAAAACGGATCAAACGAATTAGGAGGTCCCTTCCATGAAGCTCATGGTCCTGGACGGCAACAGTATATTGAACCGCGCCTATTACGGCATCCGCCCCCTGTCCACCCGGGATGGGCTGTATACCCATGCGGTATACGGCTTCATCACCACCCTCCAGCGCCTGCTGGACGAGGAAAACCCGGAGGCCCTGTGCGTCACCTTCGACCGCCGGGAGCCCACCTTCCGCCACCGGGCGGACGCGGAATACAAGGCCCAGCGCAAGCCCATGCCCCCGGAGCTGGCCATGCAGCTGCCGGTGATGAAGCAGGTGCTTTCGGCCATGTCCGTGCCCTGCTATGAGCTGGCGGGGTACGAGGCCGACGACCTCATCGGCACCATCAGCCGCAAATGCCAGGCGGCGGGGTGGGACTGCGTCATCGTCACCGGCGACAAGGACAGCCTCCAGCTGATCACCGACCGCACCAAGGTGAAGCTGGTGTCCACCCGTATGGGCCAGACCACCACCAAGGATATGACCCCGGAGACCTTCCGGGAGCAGTACGGCTTCGACCCCATCCACATGATCGACCTGAAGGCCCTGATGGGCGACACTTCGGACAACATTCCCGGCGTGCCGGGGGTAGGGGAGAAGACTGCCATGGCCTTGGTGCAGGAATACGGCACCATTGACGAGATCTATCGCCTGCTGCCGGACCTGCACGCCAAGCCCGCCGCCATCCGCAAGCTGGCGGAGGGGGAGGAGTCCGCCCGCCACAGCTATTGGCTGGCCACCATCGTCACCGACGCCCCCCTGGACTTTGACCCGGCGGAAAATCTCCGCCGGCCCTTCCGCCCGGAGCTGTACGACCTGTTCCTGCGGCTGGAATTTCAGAAGCTCATCGACAAATACCACCTGCGCCCCCACCAGGAGACGGCGGAGAAGCCGGAGGTTACCGCCACGGTGGTCCCCGTGGAAACGGAGGAGCAGGCCCGGACTCTGCTGGAGGAGTGGCGCAGGGCCGATCACGTGGCCCTGTACGCCGCAGCAGACCTGATGGCCATCTCTGTCCATTGGGATACCGGCGAGAGCACGGCACAGATGGCGGAGCTGTGGTCCGGGGGCTATCAGGGGAACTGGAACGCCCTGCTGGGGGCGCTGCTTGCCGCCGATATCCCCAAGGTGTCCCACAACGTCAAGGACCTGATGCGCGCCCTGCTGGACGCGGGTCTTCCGGCGGAGGGCTTCGTGTTCGACACCGCCCTGGCGGCGTATCTGCTGGATGCCACGGCGGGGGGCTATGACCTGCCCCGGCTGTTTGTGTCGTATTTCAACCAGGAGCTGGAAAAGCCCGCCCATCTGGAGCCGGACGCCTTCTCCCCTCTGGGAGACCGGGCTGCCGCCTGGGCGTCGCTGCACAGCTATGGCGCAGCGATAGAGGCCCTGTATGGTGTGCTTTTGCCCCGGCTCCGGGAGCAGGGCATGGAAAAGCTGTACTTCGATGTGGAGCTTCCTCTGTGCCGGGTGCTGGCGGATATGGAGCGCAGCGGCTTTTTGGTGGACGGCGGGGCCCTGGCCCGGTTTGGCCGGGAGCTGTCCGACACCATCGACCGGCTGGAGCAGCGGATTTACGCCGCCGCCGGGCAGCAGTTCAACATCAATTCCCCCAAGCAGCTGGGAAAGGTCCTGTTTGAGGACCTGGGCCTGCCCCACGGGAAAAAGACCAAAACCGGCTGGTCCACCAACGCCGACGTGCTGGAGAAGCTGAAGGACCACCCCCTGGTGGCGGACGTGCTGACCTACCGGCAGTATGCCAAGCTGAAAAGCACCTATGCCGACGGCCTGCTGAAGGTCATCGACCCGGATGGCCGCATCCGCACCAGCTTCCAGATGACGGTAACGGCCACCGGCCGCCTGTCCTCCACGGAGCCGAATCTTCAGAATATCCCCACCCGCACGGAGCTGGGCAGCAAAATGCGGGAGATGTTTGTGGCGGCCCCGGGCCATGTGCTGGTGGACGCTGACTATTCCCAGATCGAGCTGCGGCTGCTGGCCCACATCTCCGGCGACACCGCTATGCAGCAGGCCTTCCTGTCCGGCGCGGACTTCCACACCGTCACCGCCGCCCGGGTGTTCCATGTGCCCCAGGACCAGGTGACCCACCAGATGCGCTCCCGGGCCAAGGCCGTGAACTTCGGCATTGTCTATGGCATTTCCGCCTTCTCCCTGTCCCAGGATATTGGCGTCACGGTGCAGGAGGCCAAGGAGTATATGGACCGGTATTTTGCCACCTATACCGGGGTGAAGCAGTATATGACGGACGTGGTGGACAAGGCCCGGGAGCAGGGCTATGTGGAGACCCTGTGGCACCGCCGCCGGGCTTTGCCGGAGCTGAAAAGCTCCAACTTCAATATGCGGTCCTTCGGCGAGCGGGTGGCCCTGAATATGCCCATCCAGGGCACGGCGGCGGACATCATCAAGCTGGCCATGGTCCGGGTCCACAGCCGCCTGGCCCGGGAGGGCCTGGCCGCCCGGCTGATTATGCAGGTCCACGATGAGCTGATCGTGGAGTGTCCGGAGGAGGAGGCCCCCCGGGTGGAGGCCCTTTTGCAGCAGGAGATGCAGGGCGTGGCGGAGCTGTCCGTCCCCCTGCTGGCGGAGGCCCACACCGGCCGCAACTGGCTGGCCGCCAAGGGCTGATATTGCGTAACGAAACCATTAAGGAGCAAATACCATGACTGATTATTTTGCCGTGCAGCTGCCGCCGGAGCAGATCCGCAGCATCAGCTCCATCGGCCTGGCCCATATAGGCGACGCGGTGTATGAGCTGCTGGTGCGCACCTGGCTGTGCGCTGGGGGCAAGGCCACGGGAAAGGGCCTGCACCGGGCCGCGGTGGCCCTGGTGTGCGCCCCCCGGCAGGCGGAGCTGGCGGAGAAAATTCTCCCCCTGCTGACCCAGGAGGAGCAGGACGTGTTCCGCCGGGGCCGCAACGCCAACGTCCATTCCATCCCGGCCCATGCCAGCCGGGCCCAGTATCAGCAGGCCACGGCCCTGGAGGCTCTGCTGGGCTATCTGTATCTCCAGGGGCGGCGGGACCGGGCCAACGAGCTGTTCTGCCGGATGATGGAGGGGGAGTAATATGCCGCTGGACGCCATTTGCCTGAGTGCCGTGGTCCGGGAGACCGCCGCCCAGGCGGAAAACACCCGCATAGAGAAGATTCAGCAGCCCGCCCGGGACCAGGTGGTGCTGCTGCTGCGGGGCGGGCGGCGGCTGCTGCTGTGCGCCGGAGCCACCCAGCCCCGGCTGCACCTGACGGAGCAGCTGCGGGACAATCCCTCCCAGCCGCCCATGTTCTGTATGCTGCTGCGCAAGCACCTGGCAGGAGGGCGCATTTTGTCCGTTGTCCAGGAGCCCCTGGAGCGGGTGGTGACCCTGACCATCCAGGCCGCCGACGAGCTGGGGGAGCAGCGCCAGTGGCGTCTGATCCTGGAGGCCATGCCCCGGCACGCCAATCTCATCCTGGTGGACCACCAGGGCCGGATCACCGACTGCCTGCGGCGGGTGGACTTCGAGATGTCCCAGCAGCGGCAGGTGCTGCCAGGCCTGTTCTATCATCTGCCGCCCCGGCAGGAAAAGCGCTCGCCGCTGGAGATCACACGGGAGGAATTTCTGGAACTGCTGTCCGCCCTGCCGGAGGATACGCCTCTGGACGGGTGGCTGCTGGACACCTTCACGGCCCTGCCGCCGCTGATGGCCCGGGAGCTGGTCTGCGCCGCATACGGTGAGACAGACGCCCGTTTGTCCCGGGACAGGGGCGAAAAATTGTGGGACAGCCTTGGGACATGGCGGGACAGAATTGCCGGCGGCGGCTTTGTGCCCACCCTGCTGCGCCGGGCCGGCCGGCCGGCGGATTTTACCTATTGTCCCATCACCCAATACGGCCCGGCCATGGAGCAGGAGACCTTCGATTCCTTCGGCCGGCTGCTGGATGAATTTTATGAGGGCCGGGACCAGGCGGACCGGGTCCGGCAGAAGGGCCAGGACCTGATGAAGTCCGCCACGGCAGCCCGGGACCGGGTGCGCCGGAAGCTGGCGGCCCAGGAGAAGGAGCTGGCCGCCACCCGGGACCGGGAGCGGCTGCGCATCTGCGGCGAGCTGATCACCGCCAACCTCTACCGCATGGAGCGGGGCATGAACCGCCTGACGGCAGAAAATTACTATGAGGACGGTTGCCCACCAATGGACATCCCGCTGGATGTGCGGCTGGGGCCCCAGGAAAACGCCGCCCGGTATTTCAAGCAGTATGCCAAGGCCAAGACCGCCGAAAAAATTCTGACGGAGCAGCTGGAAAAGGGCCGGGAGGAGCTGACGTACCTGGAGAGCGTGGTGCAGGAGCTGTCCCAGGCGGAGGCGGAGCAGGATTTCAACGACATCCGCGCTGAGTTGGAGAGCGGCGGTTATCTGAAAAACCGGGGCAAAAAGCAGCCGGGCTTTCAGCGGGCCTCCAAACCCAGGCAGTTTGTGTCCTCCGCCGGACTGCGGATCCTGGTGGGACGCAGCAACCGGCAGAACGACCGGCTCACCGCCAAGGAGGCCGACCGGAGGGATATCTGGCTCCACACCCAGAAGATCCACGGCTCCCATGTGATTCTGTGCACCGGGGGCCAGGAGCCGGACGAGACCAGCCTGTATGAGGCGGCGTGCCTGGCGGCGTACTATTCCCAGGGCCGGGAGGCTGGGAAGGTGCCGGTGGATTACACCCCGGTGCGGTATGTGAAAAAGCCCGCCGGGGCCAGGCCGGGCATGGTGGTGTACACCACCTATCAGACCATGCTGGCCGTTCCGGACGGCCAGCTGGTGAAGAAGCTGGCAGGAAAATAAAATGTGAGATAAAGCTCAGCCCCCGCAGGCATTTGCCTGCGGGGGCTGGTTTTGCCTATGGGGTTAAGGGGGGAACCGTCCTTACCGGTTGGGCAGGGACTTCACGGTGACGGTGGTGTGGGCCACCAGCTTGTTCCCGGAATAGATGTGGATGAAGTAGGTGCCGGTGGTGTTGTGGCGGGTCAGGTCAGCCGCAGCCACCCAGGCGCCGCCGATGTTCTCGCCCTTGTACCAGACCAGATCATCCTGGCCGCCGGCGCTGCTCCACACGGCGAAGCGGATGCTGCTGTAGCCGGTGGCGCTGTAGAGCCGCAGCTTCATCCAGGCGAAGTCGTCGGTGACGATGGCCTGGGCGCTCTGCTGAGGCGGCATACCGTAGACATTGGCGGTGGTGTGGGCCACCAGCTTGCCGTCGGCATAGACGTGGATGAAGTAGCCGCCCAGGGTCTTGTGGTTCAGCAGCTTCACACCGGCGGACCAGGTGCTGCCGGTGAGGCGGCCATCGTACCAGACCAGGTCGTCCTGACCGTTGGCGCTGCTCCACACGGCGAAGCGGACCTTGCCATACTTGGCGGTGGTGGTCAGGGCCAGCTCCATGGCGGCGTTATCGGCGGAGACGGCAGCCGTCAGGCCGGGCTTGACGCCGGGGGCGGGAGCGGGCAGGCTCTTGACCTGGGCAGTGGTGTGAGCCACCAGCTTGTTGCCGCTGTAGACATGGATGAAGTAGGTGCCGGTGGTGTTGTGGCGGGCCAGATCCACGTCATAGGTCCAGCTGCCGCTGCCGCCGTTCTTGGCGGTGTACCAAACCAGGTCGTCCTGGCCGCCGGCGCTGCTCCACACGGCGAAGCGGACGCCGCTGTAGCTGTGGGCGGTATCCAGCCGGATGGACATGGTGCGGCAGTTGTCGGACACCTGGGCCGTGACGGTGTCGGGAGCCGGGAGCTTCGCCACCTGGGCGGTGGTGTGGGCCACCAGCTTGCTGCCGCTGTAGACATGGATGAAGTAGGTGCCGGTGCTGTTGTGGTTCACCAGGGGCACGTCATAGGTCCAGCTGCCGCTGCCGCCGTTCTTGGCGGTGTACCAGACCAGGTCGTCCTGGCCGCCGGCGCTGCTCCACACGGCGAAGCGGATGCCGCTGTAGCTGCGGGCGGTATCCAGCCGGATGGACATGGTGCGGCAGTTGTCGGACACCTGGGCCGTGACGGTGTCGGGAGCCGGGAGCTTCGCCACCTGGGCGGTGGTGTTGCCGATGAGCCGGTTCTGGCCGGAGTCGGAGGAGTAGGCGTGAATGAAGTAGGTGCCGGTGCTGTTGTGGTTCACCAGAGGCACGGTGCAGGTCCATTGGCCGGAGGAATTCTTCTTGGCGGTGTACCAGGTCAGGTCATCCTGGCCGTTTACGCTGCTCCACACGGCGAAGCGGACGTTGGAGTGGGCGTGGCCGTTGCCGGCGTCCATGGTCACCGTCATGGTGCGGCATTCGCTGTCCACCACGGCGGAGACGGTGTGGCGCTTGGCGGGGGTGCTGGAGGTGTGGGACGCGCCGCAGTAGCGGCAGACGTACTTCACCTGACCGGCGCTGACGCAGGTGCTGGAATCGCTGGCCACGGTGTCGGTGTGGCCCACCACGTGGGTGTTCTGGAAGGTCAGACCGTCCAGCAGCTGGCCGTGGATGCCGTGGTTATACACATGGACCAGATACCGGCCCACCACGTTGTACTTGCACATGGGGACCCGGATGGTGTAGGTGCCGTCGCCGTTGGCGGTGGCATTGTACCAGACCAGGTCGTCCTGGCCGTCCTGCTGGCTCCAGGCGGCGGCCATGATATTGCTGTAGTTCCTGCCCTGACCGGCGGGAGGCGTGATGGTGACCACGATCTCCTTCTCATCGGCGGACATACGGCCCCGCAGCAGCTGATACAGGCGGCCATCGCTGCCGAACTCGTACCAGGTCTTGCCGATCAGGCGGCGGCCGGTGTACATGACGCCGAAGTCATCGCCCAGGTCGGAGGTCTCGAAGTAATAGGTGGCGTCGCCGATGTCCTTCCAGCCGGAGGCGATGCGGCCATTCTCGAAGTACAGGGTCTTGCCGTCGTCCCGCTTGACGAAGCCCGTGGGGCCGCTGACCACCACGCCGTCGTCAAAGACGAACTGCTTGCCGTACAGGGTGACCCGGCCATCGTAGGCGATGCCGCTCTTGTCGAAGCAATACACCTCGGGGTCGATGATGAACCAGCCGGTGTGCCAGGCGTTGTGATAGCTGTACATCCGCAGGCCGGTGGCCTCGTCCCGGGCCCAGCCGGTGTAGCCGGAGTCCTTCAGCTCCACGGTCTGGCCGCAGAAGGAGCAGACCAGCTTGCCGTCACGGACGTATACGGTGTCGCCGGAGAAGTCGTGGCCCTTGTCGCGGCACACGGAGGCGGGCACCCGCATGGTGTAGGTATCCAGCAGGGACTGGGCGCCCTCGGCGCTGACGGAGTAGGTGCGGACGGTCATGGCGTCGGCGGTGGCCTCCACGGCCAGGTACAGGGAGTCATACTCCTGGGACACCTGGGCAAAGTGGAAGTCGGGGTTGTTGACGGCCTTGTACTCGGTGCTGCGGGACTTTTCGCCCAGGTCGCCGCAGATGTAGTACAGCACGCCCTTGCCGTAGGTGGCGGGCAGGCGGCCGTTCTGGGCGGCCTCGGACACGGGCTGGCCGTTCTTGAGGACCATGGTGCGGGCATAGCTGTGGTCATGGCCGGAGAACACCACATTGATGCCGGCGGCCTCAGCGGCGGCGGGGATATAGCGGTTGAAGGCCTCGCTGCTGCCGTTGGGATTGGTGTAGTACGCGGGCTGGTGGACCGCCAGCACCTTCCAGGTGCAGTCGGACTTGGCGGCGTCCTGGATCAGCCACTGGCAGGCATCCTCCAGGTTGGCGGCAAAGTTGATGACCGCCACATACACATCGCCGTACTCCACGGAGTAATACAGCCGGTCGGGCAGGGTCCACAGGCTGGCGGCGTTGCCGCCGGACAGGTCGCCGTAGTACTCATGGTTGCCCATGACCTGCACCACGGGGAGGTCGGCGTAGTTCCGGGAGAACACGTCCAGGATCTCGCTCCACTGGCCCAGGTTGCCGCCGTTGTCCACAAAGTCGCCGGTCTGGATGCCGAAGTTCATGGACTGGCCGTTGATATTGGCGGCAATGGCGTTCATCAGCCGGATCTCATCCTGATCGCTTTCGACATTGCCGGAGAGCTGGGTATCGCCGATGACGAAGAAGCGGGTGGTGTCCGCGCCGGGCTGGCTGGTGGTGAAGGTCATGTTTTCAGACCACTTGCTGCCGTCACCCACCCGATAGACGTAGGTGGTGCCGGGCTTCAGGCCGGTCAGGGACACGGTACTGACATAGACGGCGTCGCCGGAGGTGGTGAACTCCCGGAGGGTCACCTGACCCTGGGCACTGGAGGGGAAGCTGCCCTTGAAGCTGCTCTGCTGGCAGTACTGCACGGTGGCCTTGGCCTGGGCCGTCAGGGGATTGGTGACCCAGGTGATGTTCTGGCAGCTCTGGGCATTGGGGGTGGCGTTGAGCTGCACGAAGCTGGGCATACCATCGGTGCTGCCGCCGGCCCGGCGGGTGACGATGACCGTCTCAAAGGAGCGGTGATTGTCCTTCCGGGCGGTGACGCCGGTGCGGGAGCCGACGGAGAGCTTGTTGAAGTAGTCGGTGCTGACCTGGCCGGAGGCGTTGGTGGTGCCGATGCGGGTGTCGCCCACATACAGGTCCACACCGGAGGCGGCCTTGCCGTTGATGTCCTTCACATACAGCCGGGCCGCTGCCGCGCCCTCCACCATGATGTCGGAGGTGACGGTGTAGTAGCCCTGCATGGGCAGGCGCAGGCTGCCGGTGGAGGTGGTGTAGGTGACGCCGTCACAGGTGTAGGTCACGGTGACGGAGATGGGCAGGCTGTCCAGCGCCGTGGCCCCGGCGGGCATGGGCATGGTGAAGGTGAACAGGTCCTTCCCGGCAGAGCCCGTGCGGGTCATATTCACGGTGACGGTCTTTTCGGTGGTGGTGCGGCGGGCGGCAGAGCTGGAGCCCTGGAAGCCGGAGCCGTAGGCCAGGGAGGCGCAGGTGTTGAAGGCACCCTTGCCGCCGTTTTCGTCGGTGTCGAACAGGTCCACGTTGCCGTACACGATCTGGGCGGTGACGGAGTCGATCTTACCGGCGTTGGGGGAGGTGACGGACACCACGTAGTTCTCGCCCACCAGGGCATAGGACGGGGTGTCCAGGGTCACGGTGGGGATATTGGCGGTGCCCTTCACGGTGAAGGAGCGGGTGACGCTGGCCCGGTTGCCGAAGCCGTCCATGATCTCCACCTTAATGCTGTGGCGGCCATTGGGCAGTGTCACGGTGCCGGTAACGGCCTGGTCGGTGTTGGCGAAGTTCTTGATGTCCTGGCCATCGATGGTGATGACGGTGTTCTCGGCGGACACGCCGGTGCGGTTCTCACCCTGGGGATCATAATACCCGGTAAAGAATTGCAGCTCATTATCCGTCAGGACGGTGGAACCGTCCTCGGCCAGCTCCGTCAGGTCGGAATAGCCGGTGAGGGAGGAGCTGCCGCCCCGGACGGAGGTGATGACGGGGTTCTCCAGGTCATCGGCGGTGGTACCATACACCGCGCGGATGTTGTCCACATACAGGCTGCCGGCGGCCCGGGAGCCGCAGGTGATCTTGTTGCCGTCCACGTCGCCGGTGCCGCCCTCGATGATGATGGTCCACAGCAGCACCTGACCGGCAGTAATCTTCAGGGGATGATTCTCCACATCCTGGGCCTTGTCATACACGCTGCTGAGGTCTGCCTCCACATACTTCCAGCCGGTCCAGTTGATGCCGGTATACTGGGTGGTGGTGTCCACGGTCTGGCCGGCGGCGTTGACGGTGGTGGTCTTCAGGTGCAGCAGGCTGGTGGTGACATACTTTTCCCCGTTCCAGTAGGACACGCTGGTGGACAGCCAGTAGTTGGGCGTGCCCTCGGGGGCGTAGACCCACATACCCAGGGCGGTGGGCTTGCCCTCGATGACCACGTCCTCGCCGCTGTAGCGGAGATACTCGTTGGTGTTGTTGGTACCGGAGATCTTGGTATAGTCGTAATGATACTCCAGGGACTTCTGGCCGAAGCGCACGGGGCCTTCATCGGAGCCTACCCGGCGGGCGTACATATCCCACGCGCCCTCCTGGGCGGTGGCGATGGCGCCCACATAGTATTCATAGCCCATGGAGCGGAACAGGGTGGCGGGGTCCTGGGCGCAGTCCCAGCTGTAGGGTGCGCCGGCGGAGTTGCAGTCCCATTCCGCGTTGCTGCTGATAAAGTCGGGGCATGCCAGGCCGAAATCGGTAATGGGCCCGTAAGGGATGTCCAGACCGTTGGGATCCTTGCTGACCTGACCGGCCACGCCGAAGCCCGCGTCGCTGACGCCGGGCAGATTATGGGCGCTGTGACCGGAAAAGCTATTCAGGTTGCCCCACACGGCGTTGGCACCCACGTTCATGCCGGACTTGGAGCTTTCATCCTCGAAATCCAGGAGGATGGTGGGCATTTTGCCGATTTCCACGGTGACGGTGTCGGTGAGCTTCTGGCCGTTGGCCTTGGTGTAGGTGACGGTGATCTCCGCCTTGCGGGTCTGGCTGGCCTTGGCCGCCGTGTGGAGCCGGTTGTCCACGATGGTGCCGATGCCGTCGGCGGAGACACCCTCGGTCAGGGAGCGGATGCTCCAGGTGAAGTCACCGTCGTGATAGTGGATATCCCGCAGGCTGCTCTTGACGGTCAGGCCCAGGTCGCTGGTCTTTTCATAGTCCAGGGACAGGCTCTTGCCGGCGAAATACACCTGGTCGGGCTCGGCGATGGTGACGGAGGCGGAGCCAACGTCCTGCCCCTGATAGGTCAGGCGGACCCGGACCTCGCCCACATAGCCCTTGGCGGCGGTGAACACGCCGGTGGAGGCGTCGATCCGCCCGGCGGCGGGGGTGTCCAGCACCCAGGTCAGGCCGCTTTCCGGCAGGTCGGCCGCGCCGCCTGCGGAGTCAGCGCCCAGGGCCGTGAAAGCCACCTGGCTGCCGGGGGTATAAAGCTCATTCTGGGGGCTGACGGAGGCGTGGTCGAAGTCGCCGTCAAAGCGGGCGGTGGACACCACCAGCAGGGCATCGGACACGGTGCGCTCCAGGCCGTCGCTGGGGCTGTTGCGCACCAGCAGCTCGTCGGTGCCCTCATAGCGGGCGGCCACGGTGGCGGAGCCGCCGCCGTCCAGATAGATGGCGGTGACGCAGCCGGCGTCCTTCAGGAAGCTGGCCACCTCATACATGCTCATGCCGATGGACATGGGCTCCTGGCGGCCGTCGGCCTCGAAGAACACCACGGAGCCGTCGGCACGGATGCCCACGCTGTTGCGGGGCATGCGGTCGCCCTGGTCCAGGCCGGGGACGATCTGGCCGTTTTCCACCAGCATATAGGGGCCGGAAACGGCCTCCACCACGTCGGAGGTGTCGCTGCCGGCGGGGCGAATCACGGCGGAGCCGTCCTTCAGAATGGCGAAGAAGGGCTCGGCGCCGGTTTTCACCAGGTTGCCCTCCATAATGAGGTAGCCGGTGGGTGCGCCGGTCTGCATATTGTAGTAGTCGGCATTGGTGGCCAGGACCACGCGGCCCTCGGTATCCGAGGCCCGTCCGTAGGCAGCGGCCTGGGCGGTGGTCTGGGACATCTCCCATTTCAGTTTTCCGCCGTCCACCATGGCCTTGCGCTGGGCGGCGGTGCTGCCGTCATAGTAATATCCGGTGTAGCTGGCCTTCAGGGTCACGTCCTTGGACAGGTCGATCTCCGAAAGGTAGCCCACCACCTGGCTGCCGTTGACGTTGCGCATGACCACCTTTTCCAGGGTCACGCCGCTGGCCACGGCATTCTTGGTGCGGGTAATGGGGGTGAGCCCCGCGGCGTTGCCGGCCAGGGTATCCGCCTGGGGCAGCTGGGCATCGGGTTCGGCGGTGTCGGGCTGGGTCTGCTGGACGACAGCGTCCGGCTCCGGCTCCTGGAGCCCGGCGGCCCAGGCCTGGGGCATGACCAGGCTGGCAGCCATCAGCAGCGCCAGAAGCAGTGATAGTGCTCTTTTCATCTTTTTCCTCCGTTACAGTTTGATTTCCAACACTTGATCGGGGTGCTCTCTCCGGGGTGCGGTCCCTCCTTTCAGCTTACATAGGCGGTGGTGTGGGCCACCAGGTTCTGTCTGGTATTGCCGTAGACATGGATGAAGTAAGTGCCCTTGTCCCGGTGCTGGGACAGGTTCACGGTATAGGACCAGTCGCCGTTGGACTGCCTGACCGCCTGGTACCACTGCAGGTCGTCCTGGCCGTTGGCTGCGCCCCAGGTGGGGAACCAGACCTTCGTCAGATCGCTGCGGCCCGTCAGGGTCACGGTCATGTAGCGGCCGCCGTCGTGGAGGCGGGTCCATACCTGGGGGGACACCACCTGGGACACGGAGGCGGTGGTGTGGGCCACCAGGTTCTTCTTGTTGTTGCCGTAGGCGTGGAGGAAGAAGCCTCCCGCGCTCTTATGGTTGGCCAGAGGCACCCGGCAGGTCCAGGAGCCGTCCGGCTGCTTGGTGGCCTCGTACCAGCGCAGATCGTCCTGGCCGTTCACGGCGCTCCAGGTGGGGAACCAGACCTTCGTCAGGTCGCTGCGGCCCGCCAGGGTCACGTCCAGATACCGGCCATCGGCGGACAGCACCGCCTGCATGCCGGAGCGGACCGGCTGGGGGGGCTGTTCGGGCTGGGAAGGCTGGGAAGCCTGAGGTACGGTAACGGTGGTGTGGGCCACCAGATTCTTCTTGGTATTGCCGTAAGCGTGGATGAAGTAGACGCCGGTGCCGGAGTGGTCCGACAGGGCGATGCGGCAGGTCCAGGAGCCGTCGGTCTGCCTGGCGGCCTCATGCCAGCGCAGGTCGTCCTGGCCGTTGACCTGGCTCCAGGTGGGGAACCAGACCTGGGTCAGGTCGCCGCGGCCCGTCAGGGTCACGTCCAGATAGCGCCCGTCGGCGGACAGGGCGGCCTTCATCTCCGGCCCGGGGATCTTCTCCACATAGGCGGTGGTGTGGGCCACCAGGTTCTTCTTGGTGTTGCCGTAGGCGTGGATGAAATAGGTGCCGGTGCCGGAGTGGTCCGACAGGGCGATGCGGCAGGTCCAGGAGCCATCGGCCTGCCTGGAGGCCTCGTGCCAGCACAGGTCGTCCTGGCCGTTGACCTGGCTCCAGGTGGGGAACCAGACCTGGGTCAGGTCGCCGCGGCCCGTCAGGGTCACGTCCAGATACCGCCCATCGGCGGACAGGGCGGCCTTCATCTCCGGCCCGGGGATCTTCTCCACATAGGCGGTGGTGTGGGCCACCAGGTTCTTCTTGTTGTTGCCGTAGGCGTGGATGAAATAGGTGCCGGTGGTGTTGTGGCGGGACAGGGCCACGGAATAGGTCCAGGAGCCGTCGGCCTGCTTCTTGGCCTCGTACCACTGGAGGTCATCCTGGCCGTTCTTCTCGCTCCAGGTGGGGAACCAAACCTGGGTCAGGTCGCTGCCGCCGGTGAGGGTCAGGTTCAGATACCGTCCGTCGGCGGACAGGGCCGCCTTCAGGGCGGGCTTTTCCGGCTGCACCAGGTTGTCCACCACCACGGTGCCGTGGTCCAGCAGACCCTGGGGCAGGCCGTTCTGATTGTAGACATGGACCATATAGGTGCCGGTTTCCTGGTGGTTGATCAGGGGCACCTCGGCCACCCAGCGGCCATTCTGCTGCTTGGCCTGATACCAGTGCAGGTCGTTCTGGCCGTCCTGCTGGCCCCAGACGGCGAAGCGCAGGGAAGTCTGGCTGGGAGCGGAGTAGGTCAGGTACATCACCGTGCGGCTGGCGTTGAAGTAGTACCCCAGCTGCTGGGGACGCACGGTGGGGGTAAAGGCATTGGCCCGGCCGGTGAGCCAGGTGCGCACCCGGCTGATGGCCTCGTCATAGGTGGGGGCGAAGGGGGTTCCGCCGGGCTTGGGATTGGCGGCGCCCAGAGTGCTCCAGCGCAGGTAATTCAGGTCGGCGGAGACGCCGATCTCGTCCCGCAGGCCGTCCACCTGACCGGCCATGCCGGTAAGCAACGGCTTATACCGGGTGTACAGCTCCTGCACCCGCTGATAAAACGCCGGGATGTTCAGCATCTTCTTCATCAGCACAGAGGTGCTGCTGGCGTTGTAGTCGGTTACCTTTTCGTTCTTGTTGCCCATGCAGGTGTCAAAGTCCCACAGGGGGCCCACATGCAGCACATCGGACGCGCCGTCCTGATACCAGAAGAAGCTGGTGAAGAAGGACTCGCCGTTGAGAACGTACTCGTTCATCAGATAGTAGCGGGCCAGGGAGTCCACGTCGATCATTTCATTGAGCTGGCTCAGAGACAGATTCTCCCAGCCCTGGGAGGTCAGCGCCGTGGTCAGGCGGGTCATGGCCGTCTGGAAATTGGTCATGGCCTGCTGAATGTGTTCGTCGTCCTCCTCCACGATCTCCTTCAGGGCGAAGTAACTGTTCAGCCGGCCCTCGAAGAAATAGTGATCCTCGTCCGTGGCGAAGCCGTTGTCCAGCTCGAACATGGCCCCGGCGGGGTCCTGCAAATTCAGGCGGCCCTTGCCGATCTCGGCCTTTTCGCCCAGCAGGTACACGCCCAGGTACTGGCCGTCTATCCACAGGTCCACATATTGATATTCCGTCACGAAGGGGAAGTCCATCTGCTCCGCCGCGTCATACACCAGCCGGGTGCGGATCATGCTGTCGTCGGAGGCGTTGGCCAGCAGAATCCACTTCTTGGCGGCGGGCATACCCAGCACGGAGGTCTTTTTGCTGAACTTGATCTGGTAGGGCTTTTTGGCGTATTCCCGCCAGGTGGAGTTGCCCCGGCCCTTGATCTCCACGGTGCCGGTGAGGACATCGTCCCCGTCCGTCAGCACCAGGTCGTTGCCGGGATACTTCACGTCCTTGTCCTGGTGGATCTGGTCCAGGGTGGTACCGTTGAGGGTCAGCCGCAGGCTGGGCAGACTGCTCTGCCGCAGGCACACCGTCTCGGTTCTGCCGCCCTCCAGGGTCAGGGTCACCCGGTCACGGTCGGCGAAGGCCCCGGTCAGGGTGCCGCCCTCCCGGTCCAGGGCGCCGGCGGAGGCCGCCGTTACCCTGCCGCTGAAGGACAGAACCGTGTCCGCCGGGCTTTCGTCCTGGGGCAGGAACAGGTACCACACCCCGTCCTTTTCGGATTGGTACCCCTGGTTGGTCCACTGCCGGGCGTCCACGGTCCAGCAGCGGAAATCGTTGTCTCCGGCGAAGGCCGTGGCTGTCAGCAGCACCGTCAGCAGGAGGGCCGCCAGCAGCGCCCACAGCCAGGCGCCGGATTTTTGGATTGCTTTCATGCATCTTTCTCCCATCTGAAAGGATAGAGCGGCTGCGGGCAATTTTACACGATAAAGCGCCGCTGTTCCGCTAATTACACTCTATTATAACAGGTACACTGCGAAATATCAACCGCTTTTTGCTGCGTGCCCGCCAAAAATCAGGTAAATTTTTGGATGAAACGTATAAAATAAGAGCTCCCGGCGCGGCCGGAAGCTCTCATTTTATGCAATTATGGGGATACACTCAGTCCTCGCGGCTGGCCAGCACGTTCATGGAAACGGGCTCGTCGTTGGCAACGGGGGCAGACAGATTGACGCTGGAATAGCCGCCCCGCAGGTCGGAGCCATCCTCAAACGTCTTGGTGCAGCGGTCATACTCCACCTGTATCACGGAGGCGATGGTGTGGCGGCCATAGTCGTCCAGCTTGGCGTACTGGTCCAGGATCCGCTGGGTGTCCTCCGTCAGGTGGATGTTCTCCTCGCCCAGGGCGCAGATGCCCAGTGTGCGGCAAATCTGGACCACCGTGTCAAACGAAGAACCGCCGATGCCGTTGTGCAGTGCGCTGTTGATGGTGGACAGAGGAATGCCAACTGCAAAAGCAAACTGCCGGACGCTCTTGTACTGGCGGGAAATTTCGTCCCGTACGATGTTGGTAAGTTTGTCCATAATTCGACCCTCTTTACTGTAGATTCCAGAAGCAGCTTTGCTTCCGGATAAACTAATTATAACAAGCCGTACGAGAAATCGCAATAGGGAAACGTGAAAAATAATAATTTTTTTACAATCTGCCGCTATAAATAAATCCGTATGGGGGCAATTTCCTCTTTTCATTTGGGCACCTGTGTGATACACTGTACAGGATAGGGGGGAGGGCTCCTGTGAAGAAAAAGTGGTCGCCCCGGACGGCTGCGGGGCAAATCACGGTGCAGCTGGTGCGCCGGTATTATCTGCATGACGTGGGCCGGGACAGCGCGGCCCTGACCTATTATCTGCTGTTTGCGCTGTTTCCGCTGCTGGTGTTCATCAGCACCCTGCTGGGCATCCTGAAGCTGGACGTGGACAGCGTGACCCAGGTGCTGTCCCAGATCGTTCCGGCGGACGTGATGTCGGTGCTGGAGTCGTATCTTGAATATGTGTCCGCCAACGCCAGCCGCCAGCTGCTGTGGTTCAGCCTGATTTTCTCCGTCTGGTTCCCCATGCGGGCCACCAGCTGTCTGCTGCACTCCCTGCGCAAGGCCTTCGGCCTGGGTCCGCCCCGAAAAATGCTGGTCAATCAGCTGGGGATCCTGCTGTTCACCGTGTGGCTGATCCTGACCATCGGACTGACGCTGCTGCTGGTTACGGTGGGCCGCCGGGCGCTGGAGTTTCTCTCCGGCCTCATCGAGCTGCCGGCGGGGTTCATCGACCTGTGGAGCTATCTGCGGTTTATCGTTCTGGGCGTGGTGATGTTCCTGATGCTGACGGTGCTGTATATGCTGGCACGGGGACAGCGGCGGCCTTTGAAGGAAGTGGCCCCCGGGGTGGGCATCTCCCTGGCGGCGTGGATGGTCCTGTCCCTGGCCTTTTCGTATTATGTGGAGAATTTTGCCAATTATTCCGTGCTGTACGGCTCCATTGCCACGGTTGTGGTGGTGCTGCTGTGGCTCTATATGAGCGGCACGGTGCTGATTATGGGCGCGGAATACAGCGCCGTGATACTGCGCCGCAGGCGCAGCCGGCTGCCGGAGAGCAGCGGAGAGGAGCAAGCATGAAGATCATCATTGTGGGCAACGGCAAGGTGGGCTATGCCATTGCCCGGCAGCTGGCGGTGGAGTATCACGACATCACCATCGTGGACGACGACGCCGCGGCCCTGCACCGGGCCGACAGCACCCTGGACGTGATGTGCGTGGAGGGCAACGGCGCCAGCATCAGCGTGCTGGACGCGGCGGGGGTCCGCGGCGCGGACCTGGTCATCGCCGTCACCAATCTGGACGAGACGAACCTGGTGTGCTGCCTGATCGCCAAAAAGCTGGGGGCACAGCACACCATCGCCCGGGTCCGGAACCCGGAGTATCGCAGGGACGCCGGAATGCTGAAGCGGGAGATCGGCCTGGATATGCTCATCAATCCCGACCTGGGGGCGGCCCAGGAGATCGCCCGGATCCTGAGCTTCCCGGCGGCCTTCTCGGTGGAGCCCTTCGCCGGAGGGCGCATCGACATGATCGGCTTCCGGGTGACGGAGGAGGACTCCCTGGCGGGGGTTTCCCTGAACGATTTCCATCGCAACCGCCTGGCGGAGGTGCTGATCTGCGCCGCCCACCGGGGGGACGACATCATCATCCCCGACGGCTCCTTTGTGCCCCGCAGCGGGGACAAGCTGTACATGGTGGGCACCAAGGCGGAGCTGCAGAAGATGCTGCGGGGCATCGGACGCACCCTGCAGAAGGTGAAGAACGTGTCCATCCTGGGCGGCAGCCGCATCACCATGTACCTGACCTGGGAGCTGGCCCGCAGCAATACCAAGGTCCGGATCGTGGAGATGAAGCACGACAAGTGCCTGCGCCTGTCCGCCGAGCTGCCCGGGGCCATGATCATCGAGGGCGACGGCACCGATGCCGACCTGATCGAAAGCGAGAACATTTTCGAGACCGACGCCTTTGTGGCGCTGACGGACCGGGACGAGGAGAACCTGCTGATGGCGCTGACGGCCCAGCGGGCCGGGGTGCCCAAGGTGCTGACCAAGATGACCCGTCCCAACTACATGGACCTGGTGCAGGAGACGAAGCTGGGCAGCATCATCAGCCCCAAGGACCTGACCTCCAACCAGATCACCCGCTATGTCCGGGCCCTGGCTAACTCCCAGGGCAGCACCGTGGAGAGCCTTTACAAAATGCTGGACGGCTCCGTGGAGGCGTTGGAATTTACCGCCACGGCCTCCAGCCGGTCGGTGCTG
The DNA here is from genome assembly GCF_020687045.1 of Brotocaccenecus cirricatena. Lineage (NCBI taxonomy): Bacteria > Bacillati > Bacillota > Clostridia > Eubacteriales > Oscillospiraceae > Brotocaccenecus > Brotocaccenecus cirricatena. The sequence goes on along the minus strand of NZ_JAJEPW010000014.1, from coordinate 20,745 downwards.
GACAAGCCCCTGAAGGATCTGACCCTGAAAAAGGGCGTGCTGCTGGCGGCCATTGCCCGGGAAAACAAGATCATCATCCCCGGCGGTCTCACCACCATCCAGGAGGGGGATCATGTGGTGGTGGTCACCAAGTCCCAGGTGTTCGATGACCTGACAGACATCCTGCTGTAAGTAAATAAAACGAGCAAGCAAAAACCTCCGGCCTGGCCGGAGGTTTTTGCTTGCCGGATAGCCGAAGCATGGTCAGGGCCGCGTCTGTCTGGCGCGCCGGAGTGCCGCCAGACGGTCCCATGCCCCCATGCCCGGGCGGTAGACCAGCTCGCCGATGGCCACGCCGAGGACCGCCGCCGTTATCAGGGGAATCGCCAGCATGGCGATGTTGGACCGGGCCAATCGTTTTTGGATGGTCATGAGAACCACTCCTCCCTTATAGTCAGGCTGATTATACCACAGAATGCGGCGGCTGTGGTTAAATAATCCTTAAACAAGGTTGCTTTTCCGGACAAAAATGGTATGATAGACATGACGCGAAAGACAACGGACCGAAGTGGAGCGTAAACTATGACGGCATTTCTGCAACAATATATTTCCCCGGCGCTGCCGGTGATCCTGTGGCTGTTCCGGGGTGTGACCGCCGGGCTGGCGGTGTGGCTGCTGGTGCGGTGCTGCAAGTCCCTGTTCCGGGGCCGGGACCGGGAGAGCTGGGGCTTTGTGACCCTGTCTAACGGCGCGCGGTACGAGATGTATCACTGGGAGAACGTCATCGGCCGGGCCCGGCGGGCGGATATCCGGGTGAATTTTCCCTCCGTGTCCCGGACACACGCCATTTTGCAGCGGGACGACGGCGGGACATGGCGGGTCGACCCCATCAACCGCAGCAGCGGGGTGCTGCTGAACGGAAAGCGGACGCTGGTGCCTGCCAGTCTGAACCCCGGGGACTCCATCGCCCTGGGCGGGGTGGAGCTGTTCTTCTTCCCGTCGGAGCAGCCCCAGCACACCGGGCAGCCTAAAAAGCGGCCCAGCCCCGTGGGCAGTCTGTGGCTGCTGACGTTTATCCAGCTGCTGCTGTGGGGGCAGTTTGCCCCGGGCTTCGGGGCGGAGAACATCTATCCCGTCAGCGCGGGCTTTTTCGGCCTGTGCGGCCTGGGATGGGCGCTGTACGGCGTCAGCCGGAGGCTGCACCGGCGGCAGTTTGACCTGGAGACCCTGGCGCTGCTGCTGGCCACGGTGGGCTTTGCCATCACCGCCGCCTGGGACCCGGGCGCTCTGTACAAGCAGCTGGCGGCGGTGGCCCTGGGCATGGGCATCTACTGCGTGCTGGTGTGGCTGCTGGGGCGGCTGCAGCTGGCGGTGAAGCTGCGGTGGCCGGCGGCGGGACTGGCGGCGGCGCTGCTGGCCTTCAATGTGGTGATGGGCGAGCGGATCTTCGGAGCCAAGAACTGGATATCCGTGGGGCCCATCTCCTTCCAGCCGTCGGAGCTGGTGAAGCTGGCCTTTGTGCTGGCGGGGGCCGCCACCCTGGACCGGCTCTTTGCCAAGCGGAACCTGATCTTCACGGTGCTGTTCTCCGCCTATTGCGTGGGGTGCCTGGCGCTGATGAGCGATTTCGGCACGGCGCTGGTATTCTTTGTGGCATTCCTGTGCATCGCCTTTCTGCGGACCGGCGACCTGGCCTCCATCGTGATGATGACGGCGGCGGCGGGCTTCGCCGGGGGGCTGGTGCTGCACTTCAAGCCGTATGTGGCCCAGCGGTTCACCGTCTGGCGGCACGCCTGGGAATTTACCCAGACCACCAGCTATCAGCAGAGCCGCACCATGTCCGCTGCTGCGTCCGGCGGCCTGTTCGGCACGGGACCGGAGGATGCGTGGCTGAAATACGTGGGGGCGGCCAACACGGACCTGGTGTTCGGCGTGGTGAGCGAGGAGTTCGGGCTGCTGCTGGCCCTGGTGTGCGTGGGGGCGGTGATGGCCCTGGCGGTGTTTGCCCTGCGGTCCGGCGACAGTGCCCGGTCCGGCTTCTATGCCATCGCCGCCTGCGCCGCAGCGTCCATGCTGATCTTCCAGACCACCCTGAACGTGCTGGGTGCGGTGGACATCCTGCCCCTGACCGGCGTTACGTTTCCCTTTGTGTCCATGGGCGGGTCCAGCATGCTGTCCTGCTGGGGGCTGCTGGCCTATCTGAAGGCCGCCGATGTGCGGCTGCCGCCGGAGGAAAAGTCACCGGAGGACAAGCCGGAGAAGCCCGCCCCGAAGCGGGAGGGGTTCTTTGAGGATATGCCGGAGATCCCGGTGGACGAGATATTCGGGAAGGAGGGGCGGTCTTGAAACAGGTAAAGCTGCGGTCCATGCTGCTGGCGGCGCTGGTGGCGGTGCTGGCGGCGGGAGTGGTGCTGTTCTGCGTGCGCTATGTGGTGCGGGGCGGGCAATGGGCCGCCTTCCCGGCCAACGACCACGCCTATCGGGAGGGACGGCTGGCCCTGGGCCAGGTGCTGGACCGGAACGGCCTGGTGCTGTATGACGGGGCCTCCGGCAGCTGGGCGGAGGACGGCACCATTCGCCGGGCGACGCTCCACGTGGTGGGGGACCGGGACGACAACATCTCCACCTCCGCCAAGGCGGCCCTGCGGCGGCGCCTGGTGGGCTTTGACCCGCTGACGGGTACCTCCGCCGGAGGACACAAGGTATATCTGACCATTGACGCAGAGCTGAACGCTGCGGCCCTGGAGGCCCTGAACGGCCGGAAGGGGGCCGTGGCGGTGTACAACTACCGCACCGGCGACGTGCTGTGCATGGTGTCCAGCCCCACCTTTGATCCGGCGGACCCGCCGGAGATCCGGGACGGGGACAGCCGGTATGACGGCGTGTATCTGAACCGGGTGCTGTCGTCCACGTTTGCCCCGGGCTCCGTGTTCAAGCTGGTGACCACTGCTGCGGCTTTGGAGAATCTGGACGGCGCTCTGGACCGGCACTTCACCTGCACCGGGCGTCTGGAGCTGGAGGGCGGCGTTATCACCTGTCCCTATGCCCACGGGGAGATGGACCTGTATGACGCCCTGGCCCGGTCCTGCAACTGCGCCTATGCGCAGCTGGCGGTGGAGCTGGGGGGCGGCACCCTGGCCCAATACGCGGAAAAGGCCGGGCTGACCCAGGGCTTTTCCGTCAGCGGCATCAGCGCGGCGGCGGGGCAGTTCACCGCAGGGCAGGGGGCGGACCTGGGCTGGTCCGGCGTGGGCCAGTATGACGACCTGGTGAACCCCTGCGCGTTCCTGAGGCTTTTGGGCTCCCTGGCCGGGGGTAAAACGGCGGGGCCCCGGCTGGTGTATCAGGAGACCACCATGCATGGCATTCCCCTGCCGGGGGACGGCGCGCCGTCGCTGAAGGCCCCCTTTGACGCGGACACCTGCCGGGTGCTGCGGGATATGATGCGCAACAATGTGCAGCAGACCTATGGCCAGAGCATGTTCGGCTCCCTGGCGGTGTGCGCCAAGTCCGGCACCGCCGAGGCGGCTCCCGGACAGTCCCCCCATGCGTGGTTTGCCGGGTTCGTGGCGGATGAGGATCTGCCCCTGGCCTTTGTGGTGCTGGTGGAAAACGGCGGCGGCGGCGCGGATGCCGCCGGGCCCATTGCCGCCCGGCTGCTGGCACAGGCGGCGGAAACAGCGGAATAAGAAAACGAGGAGAGCGCCGCTCTCCTCGTTTTGTTCTTATTGTTCCGCAGGGGGATACAGGGCCGACAGCAGCCGGGTGTAGATGCCCTCCGGGTCCTTCCGGAACCGGTCCGCCAGGTCCCGGGCCATGGCCTCGGTGGCGGCGGTGAGCTCCAGGTGCAGGATGCTGTCCACATCGTCCTGCAGGCGCAGCTCCACCACATAGGAGCCGTTTTCCCGGGGGATGACCCGGCTTTGCACCTGGTTTTTCCGCAGCAGGCGGCGGTTGTATTCCGCCACGTTCTTATCCGTCCGCAGGCGCACGGAGTAGGGGAGGCTGGACTCGCAGATCTCGCTGTTTTTCAGCCCCTTGGGGGTGATGGCGTAGCAGCCCTCCTCCGTCAGGCGCAGGTGCTCCGTCTGCACCAGATCGTTGAGGCACTCGGCATAGGCAAAGTAGTCGATGCCGTCGTCGCACATGGTCAGCTCCTGCATCCCCTCCGGCGGCAGAGGCTCCGACACCCGGGCGGCGATATACAGGATCAGAAACTTGATCTCCAGCTTGTCGTGAATGAATCCGGCGGCCATATGCACCCCATCCTCTCGTCTTGTTTCCTTTATTATACCGGAAATCCCCGGATTTGTACAGGCTTTTTTCCGCACCACCGCCGCCCGGCGGCCATACACTGGAGTGAAGGGCGCAGCCAGCCCCTTCATTACTTAATGGGAGGTTTATTTCATGCCTGAAAACGGAATGCCGGGCCCGGTCTGCGATCTGAGCAGCGTTCGCGAGTCCGTTTGTATCCATACACGGAAGATCTTCGACTCCTGCCGGGATAAGGACTGCGTGGAGGACCTGCGGTTCTATCCCACGGCGTCGGCCATGGAGCTGCTGTCCGGGTGCCAGATGGTCCGGGGCGGCACGGCGGAGCTGCTGTATGTGTACACCGACGTGGAGCCGGTGACCTTCAACCGGGGCTTCTACTCCATCGATATGCGGTTTTTCTATCGGGTGACGTTGCAGGTGGGCACCGGGACGCCCCGGTGCGCCGGGGCCGAGGGCCTGTGCGTGTTCGACAAGCGCTGCATCCTGTTCGGCAGCGAGGGCAGCGCCAAGATCTTCTCCTCCGACACCGTCATCGACGAGCTGGATATCCCCGGCCGGATGCGCACCAATCTGCCCACCGCCGTGGTGGAGGCCGTGGACCCCATCGTGCTGGACACCCGGGTGGACGACGGCTGCAAGCCCCGGTGCTGCGAGTGCGGCCTGACGGAGATCCCGGCCTTCATCGCCCGCAGCTTCGGCGAGGAGCTGGTGTTTGACGATGGCGGCCGCCGCCGGTTCTATGTGACCCTGGGGCAGTTCACCCTGGTGCGGCTGGAGCGGGACACCCAGCTGCTGATCCCGGTGTATGACTACTGCATCCCCCAGGCGGAGTGCAGCTGCGGCGATCAGGAGGACCCCTGCGGCCTGTTCCGCAACGTGGCCTTCCCCATCGGGGAGTTCTTCCCGCCCAGCACCCTGGAGATGCCCAAGGACTACGCCGCCACCCGCAGCTACTGCGCCTGCCACTGACCGAGAATAGCAAAGCCCCCGCCATCCGGCGGGGGCTTTTGCCTATTTTTTCTTGACCACCACGTTTTCCTCTCCCAGCCATTCCCGGCACTCCTGCAGCAGGGCCGGGTGATTCAGGCAGTGGGTGCCCAGGAGCTTTCCGGTGTCCGCCAGGCGGATCTTCACCGGGGTGGAGCCCTCAAACATGGTCATCACCAGCTTGATGTGCCGGAAGGCGGGGCTGTCGGCGCTGGGGAAGCGGAGATAGATGGTGCTCTCCCGCTGGGCCGGGCGGCGGGAGGGCTGCTCCATAGGGGGCAGGCCGCTTTCCAGGGGATACAGGGAGTCGCACATGATCTGGGGGGGCTTCTCGTCCCGGACGGACAGACGGCCCTTTACCAGCACCGGGGTGTTCACCTGCATATAGCTGCCGCACTGGTCAATGACCCGGCTGAAGCACAGCAGCTCCATGGAGGCCAGCTCATCCTCGATGGTCACATAGGCCATAAGGGTGTTGTTTTTGGTGGTGCGGGTGCGGCTGGCGGTGATGACCCCTGCCACGGTGACGTTCTGGCCGTCGGCAAAGCGCTTGGGGCCGTCCTGGCCCTCGAAATCGGACATGATGGCGTGGATGGGCACGGCCCCGGCCCGCTTGGCCAGAGGACGGTAGTCCTCCATAGGGTGGCCGGACAGGTACAGCCCCGTGGTGTCCTTCTCCATGCTCATCCGCTCCACGGCGGTGAACTCCGGGATATCCGGCAGGGGGACGCTGGACACAGAGGACCCGGAGGAGGCGGACATACCGAACAGGTCCATCTGCCCCTCCACATTTTTTCGGCGGGAGGAGGCGATGCCGTCCAGCACCCGCTCATATACGGCCACCAGCTGGGAGCGCTTGGCTCCCAGGCTGTCGAAGGCCCCGCAGCGGATGAGGTTCTCCACCGCCCGCTTGTTCATGTCCGTGCAGTCGAACATCCGCTGGCAGAAATCCTGGAAGGAGGTGAAATCACCGTCCTGCTGCCGCTGGCGCACCACCGCCTGGATGAAGCCCCGGCCGATGTTCTTCACCGCCACCAGGCCGAAGCGGATGCCCCCCTCCTCCACGGTGAACCGGTCATAGGAGCGGTTCACATCCGGCGGAAGCAGGGCGATGCCGCAGTCCTTGCACTCGGCGATATACTCGGCCACCTTGTCGGAGTTGTCCAGCACCGAGGTCAGCAGGGCGGCCATATACTCCCGGGTGAAGTGGCACTTGAAATAAGCCGTCTGATAGGCCACCACCGCATAGCTGACGGCGTGGGCCTTGTTGAAGGCGTAGTTGGCGAAGTCGTAAATTTCGTCGAAAATGGCCTGGGCCGTGGCCTCGGGGATGCCGCTGGCCACGCAGCCACGGATGTTCCGGGCGGGGTCGCCGTGGAGGAAGGCCTCCCGCTCCCGCTCCACGTCCTTGGCCTTTTTTTTGGACATGGCCCGGCGGACCATATCCGCCTGGCCCAGGGAGTAACCGGCCAGCTCCTGGAAGATCTTGATGACCTGCTCCTGATACACGATGCAGCCGTAGGTGCCGGAGAGGATCGGCTCCAGCTTGGGGTGCTTATAGGTCACCAGGGAGGGATCGTGCTTGCAGGCCACGAACCGGGGGATGGAATCCATGGGGCCGGGGCGGTACAGGGCGATGATGGCGGTGATGTCCTCGATGTTCTGGGGCTTCAGTCCCAGGCACACGCCGGTCATGCCGGAGGACTCCATCTGGAACACGCCGCCGGTTTTGCCCTGGGTCAGCATATCGAAGGTGGCCTTGTCGTCCATGGGAATGTCCGCCAGGCGGAAATCCGGGTGGTCCTTCTGGACCATTTTCACCGCGTCGTCCAGCACCGTCAGGTTCCGCAGGCCCAGAAAGTCCATTTTCAGCAGACCCAGCTCCTCCAGGGTCACCATGGTATACTGGCACACGATGGACTCGTCGTTCCGGGCCAGGGGAACGTATTCGTACACCGGCCGCTTGGTGATGACCACGCCGGCGGCGTGGGTGGAGGCGTGCCGGGGCATTCCCTCCAGGGCCCGGGCGGTGTCGATGAGCTTGTGGACCCGGGGGTCCTGCTGGTACAGGTCCGACAGCTGCTTGGACAGCTTCAGGGCATCGTTCAGGGTAATGTGGGGGCCGGTGGGCACCAGCTTGGCCACGGTGTCCGTCTCGGCATACGTCATGTTCAGCACCCGGCCCACATCCCGGATAGCGGCCCGGGCCGCCATGGTGCCGAAGGTGACGATCTGGGCCACATGGTCATCGCCATACTTGCGCCGGACATAGTCTACCACCTCGCCCCGGCGGGTGTCGCCGAAATCCATGTCGATATCCGGCATGGACACCCGCTCCGGGTTCAGGAACCGCTCGAAATAGAGGCTGTACTGCATGGGGTCGATGTCCGTGATACGCAGGCAGTAGGACACCATGCTGCCGGCGGCGGAGCCGCGGCCCGGGCCCACAGGGATCCCCGCGCCCTTGGCATAGTTCACGAAGTCCTGGACGATGAGGAAATAGTCCGTGAAGCCCATTTTCCCGATCATGTCCAGCTCATAGTCCAGCTGCCTGTGATAGGCGGGGTTCTCGCCGTAGCGCGCCCGGAAGCCACGCTGGCACAGCTCCCGCAGATAGGTGGGGGAGTCGTACCCCTCCGGCAGCTGGAACTCCGGCAGGTGATACTTGCCGAAGGTGAAGTCAAACTGGCACCGGTCGGCAATGCGCTGGGTGTTCTCCACGGCGTCGGGATAACCGGCGAACAGCTCCTCCATCTCCTCCGTGGAGCGGATGTAGAAATTCCGGGGCTCATAGCGCATGCGGTTTTCATCGTCAACAGTCTTGCCGGTCTGGATGCACAGCAGCACGTCGTGGCTCTCGGCGTCCTCCTTCCGGAGATAGTGGGCGTCATTGGTGCAGACCAGGGGAATGCCCGTCTCCTGGTGCAGGCGCAGCAGGCCCCGGTTCACCGTGGTCTGCTGGGGAATGCCGTGGTCCTGAAGCTCCAGATAGAAATTGCCACTGCCCAGAATGTCCTGCATGGTCAGGGCATATTCCTTGGCCCCCTCATAGTCGCCGCCGACCAGGCGGCGGGGAATTTCACCGGCCAGGCACGCCGACAGGCCGATGAGGCCCTCGGAATGCCGGCGCAGCAGGTCCAAATCAATGCGGGGCTTGATATAGAACCCGTCCACAAAGGCCTGGCTCACCAGGTACGACAGGTTCCGGTAACCGGTCTCGTTCTGACACAGCAGCACCAGGTGCCGGGACTCCGCGTCCAGCTCATAGGTTTTGTCCAGCCGGGTCCTCCGGGCCACATACACCTCGCACCCGATGACCGGGTGGATGCCCTGGGCCTTGCAGGCCCGGTAAAAGTCGATGGCGCCGTACATAACGCCGTGGTCCGTGATGGCCACCGCCGTCTGGCCCAGCTCCTTCACCAGCTTCGGCAGGTCCCGGATGCGGCAGGCGCCGTCCAGCAGACTGTATTCCGTGTGGACGTGCAGATGGGCAAAGGCCATATCACGCCTCCTCCAGCATATCGGTGAGGAGCTCCGCCGCCGTGACGATCAGGCGGCCGCAGTGGTCGCCGCCTGCCAGCTCCAGGGCCAGCTCCGACGGCTCCAGATCCTGGGCCCGCAGCAGCTCCCGGCAGTCCATCCGGTGGAACCGCTCCAGAAAACGCCGCTGGTACTCCTTCACCACGGCGGTGACGGCAGGGCGGTCGGTGGGGTCGGGGCACGCGGTCCCCAGCAGCATCACCGGTGCGGACACCGCGCCGCAGATGCTTCCGCAGCGGACGCCGCCGCCCATACCGGCTCCCAGGGCCATGGCCTGCTCCAAGGTCAGGCCCGCCCGGTCCCGAAAGGCGGCCAGCAGGCACTGGCTGCAGTTCAGGCCCTGCCGCCGGTAGTCCACAGCGGCCTGGCATCGTTGGGTTTTATTCATGGACATCGTTGGCCTCCTCCATTAGCTTGCGCATCCGGTGATTCATGCAGGACTTGCTCACCGGCGGGTCGCTGCGCTCTGCCAGCTGCTGCAGGGACATCTCCGGGTTATCCAGCCGCAGCCGGGCCGCCTGGCGCAGCTTCTCCGGCATTTGGGCCAGCCGCCCGCTGCTCTCCAGCCGCCGAATCCCGGCGATCTGCTCCAGGGCGGCGTCCACGGTTTTGTTGACGTTGGCCATGTCGCAGTTCATGGCCCGGTTGGCGCCGTTGCGGATCTCCTTGTCCACCTTGGCGGTCATGATGTCCATGGCCGCCGCCGGGGCGCCGATGGTGGTCAGCAGGTCCTCGATATGCTCGGACTGCTTGAAATAGATGACGCTGCTGCCGCTGCGGCGGACGCTGTGGGGCAGAAAGCCCATCTCCGTCAGCAGGGCCGAAACCTCCCGGCTGGCCTGGGTGTGGGAGGTGGCCAGCTCCAGGTGATAGCGCTTTTCCGGGTCCGTGACGCTGCCCCCGGCCAGAAAGGCCCCCCGCACAAAGGCGGTGCGGCAGCAGTCGTCCTCCAGCAGGCCGAAATTCACGTGCAGCACCAGGCTGGGGTCATAGCCCAGCAGGTCCACGATCCGGGCCAGCTTGTGGCGCTGGGTGATGCGGAAGATCAGCTTGTCCCGGGTGCCGTCCGGCAGACTGTCGAATTTCAGGGAAAAGGCCCGCTGGAACAGCCGGGGCAGCCGGGCGGCAAACTCGGGATTCTCCGTGATGATGCGCACCTCGGCGGCGGTGAAGGTGTTGCAGAACTGCAGCACCCCATAGGCCTCCGCCCGGGCGCAGCACTGCCGGGACACCGGCTGGCGGCACAGCTCGCTTTTGACTTTATATGCAAAGGACTGCATGGATGGTTCTCCTCTTACGTTTCTACGCGGTTGCAGGTGGTGCGGTGGGAGTCCCGGCAGACCAGGCGGATATTCCGCTGGTTGTGCAGCTGCACCAGCTCCCAGGCCAGATGGCCGGGATTGTGGCGTACCAGGCCGTTTTCCACCGTGGCCACCGGGCGGCTGATGATCTCCACCCCCAGGGCCTCCACGGCCTCCCGATCGCAGAAGATGGGCTCCGCCCCCTCCAGGGCGTAGCGCTGCACCACCGCCGGGGGAATGGGGGAGGAATTGGTCAGGCACAGGTCGAACAGGCCCGGGCAGGAGTGCTTGAACAGGGCGCGGATGTGGTCCGACACCGTGTAGCCCTCGGTTTCGCCGTCCTGGGTCATGACATTGCAGACGTAGACCTTCAGTGCCCGGGAGCGGCGGATGGCGTCCACAATACCGTCCACCAGCAGGTTGGGGATGATGCTGGTATACAGGCTTCCGGGGGCCAGAACGATGACCTCCGCCTGCTCCAGGGCCTCGATGGCCGCCGGAAGGGCGCGGGGATGCTCCGGGATCAGCCGCACCCGGCGGATGCGGCAGTCCTGCTCCTTCTTGCAGCGGAAGATATGGCTCTCGCCCACCACGCTGGCCCCGTTTTCAAAGGTGGCCTCCAGCTGCACGTCCGCCGTGGTCACCGGCAGCACCCGGCCGGTGATGGCCAGCACCTGGCTCATACTCTCCACGGCCCGGTCAAAGCTGGGCATGATGCCGTTCAGGGCCGCCAGAAATAGGTTGCCGAAGCTCTGCCCGGCCAGGGTCCCCTCCGGGAAGCGATAGTGCATCAGCTGGGCCATCAGAGGCTCGGCGTTGGCCAGCGCCTCCAGACAGCTGCGGATATCCCCCGGCGGGGGCATTCCCAGGTCCTGCCGCAGGCGGCCGGAGCCGCCGCCGTCATCCGCCACCGTGACGATGGCGGTGAGATTTTTCGTATACAGCTTCAGCCCCCGCAGCAGCGTGGACAGCCCTGTGCCGCCGCCGACGGCGGCGATGCGGGGGCCGTGCTCCGGGGCCACAGAATAGCAGCCGCCCATACGCGCACCTCCTTACCGGGAGATATCCCGGTGGTTTTCCGTCACCTGATAGCCCATCCGGGTGATATACTCCGCCAGCTCATGGGCCACGGCCACGGAGCGGTGGTGGCCGCCGGTGCAGCCGATGCCGATGACCAGAACGGTTTTGCCCTCCTCGCTGTACAGCGGCAGCAGGAAGGTGATCATTTTCTCCAGCTGGGCCATGAACTCGTGGGTCTGGCGGAAGGAGAACACGAAGTCCCGGACCTCCTGGTCCAGGCCGGTTTTGTTTTTCAGCTCCGCCACATAGTAGGGGTTGGGCATGAACCGCACGTCGAACACCAGGTCCGACTCGATGGGGATGCCGTGCTTGAAGCCGAAGGACAGGACGCTGACGTTGAGCCCGCCCCGGTCCGACGGGGTGCCGAACAGGTTCAGCATCTCACTGCGGAGCTTGGCCGTGGACAGGGAGGAGGTGTCCAGCACGAAATCCGCGTGATCCCGCACCGGCTGCATCAGCGCCCGTTCCCGCCGTACAGCCTCCTCCACGCTGAGGCCCTTGGCCTGCAGGGGGTGCATACGCCGGGTCTCCTTATAGCGGTTGATGATGGTGGGGGTGTCCGCCTCCAGAAACAGCATCCGGCAGTTGACGCCGCTGGCCTTCAGCTGCTCCAGGGTGTCGATGAGCATATCCGTGGGCTCGCCGGAGCGCACGTCATACACCAGGGCCACTCGGTCATACCGCCCGCTGGAGGCGGCGCAGAACCCGGCGAACTTCATCATCATCTCCGCCGGAAGATTGTCCACGGTATAGTAGCCGATGTCCTCCAGAAACGAGGCGGCCTTGCTTTTGCCGCCGCCGGACAGACCGGATATGATCAGAATTTCCATTGTATTTCCTCTTTTCCCGGGGTTATTCGCCGACGAAACGGACCTCCGGCTCCAGCCGGACGCCGTGGGCCTTGTAAACGGCCTCCTGCACCCGGCGGATCAGCTCCCGCACGTCGGCGCAGGTGGCGCTGCCGGTGTTGATGACGAAGCCCGCGTGCTTTTCCGACACCTGGGCTCCGCCCACCGTCAGGCCCTTCAGGCCCGTCTGGTCGATGAGGGTCCCGGCATAATAGCCCTCCGGCCGCTTGAAGGTGCTGCCGGCGCTGGGCCATTCCAGGGGCTGGGAGGCCCTGCGCCGGGCCATCAGGTCATCCATCCGCTGCCGGATGGCGGCGGGATCGTCCGGGGTCAGGCGCACCACGGCCCCCAGCACCACGGCTCCGTCCTCCAGAAACCGGCTGTGCCGGTAGGCAAATTCTGCCTGGTCCCCGGTGAAGCGGCGGATGCCGTCGGGGTACAGGGCGGTGACCTCCGTCACCACCTGGCGCATCTCGCCGCCGTAGGCCCCGGCGTTCATGCAAACCGCGCCGCCCAGGCTTCCGGGGATGCCGTGGGCAAATTCCAGCCCGGCCAGGCCCGCCTGCTGGGCGTATACCGCCAGGCGGCTGAGCAGGACGCCGACGTCGGCCTCCAAGGTCACGTCGTCCAGGCGGCGGATGCTCGTCATGCGTTCCGCCGTTTTGATGACCAGGGTGTCCAGCCCCCGGTCCGACACCAGCAGATTGGTGCCCCGGCCCAGCAGAAACGGCCGGATGCCGCACTCCTCCGCCAGGCCCAGCAGGATCACCAGCTGCTCCCGGCTTTCCGGAAAGGCCATGCGCCGGGCGGGGCCGCCGATGCGGAAGGAGGTGTGGCGGCTCATGGGCACGTCCCGCTCCACCGTCATGTCCGGCAGGTAATCCCGGATCTTTTCGTCCAAACGTTCATACCACTGCATAGTGATCTCCCTCAAATCCGTTTTTTCTTCCCCAGCAGGGCCGCGCCGATGATCCCCGCCTGATTGCCCAGCTGGGCCTTGACGATGCGGGTCTTTTTCCCGGCGCTGCAGGGGATGGTCTCCCGCTCCACCAGCTGCTGCAGGGGGTGGAGCAGCTGCTCATCGGACTCGTTGCTGACGCCGCCGCCGATGGCCAGGGTATCCGGCTGGAAAATATTCACCACGTTGGCGATGCCCGCCGCCAGATAGCCCACATACATGTCGCAGACCTGCTGGCCCACCGGGTCCCCCAGCCGGGCGGCCATAAACGCCGACTGGCCGGACACATGGCCGTCATGCTCCCGGATGACCCGGGCCAGGATGCTGTCGGGGTTGCCCAGCTGGGCCTGGGCGGTGAAGCGCTTCAGGGCGCTGGCGGAGGCGTATTGCTCCCAGCAGCCCCGGCGGCCGCAGGGGCAGGGGAGACCCTGATAGTCGATGCAGGTGTGGCCCACCTCACCGGCCATGCCGTTGCCGCCGTGGAAAATTTTTCCGTTGTGGATAATCCCGGCGCCGATGCCGGTGCCCAGGGTGATGGTGACAAAGCGCTTGCTGCCCTGGCCCGCTCCGGCGTGAAATTCCGCCAGGGCGGCGCAGTTGGCGTCGTTTTCCACATACAGGTGCAGCCCCAGCCGCCGCTTGAACAGCTTGCGCAGGGGAATGTTCCGCAGGGGCAGGTTGCAGGTGTATACGATGGACCCGGTGCGGATGTCCACCACTCCCGGGACGCCCGCCCCCACGGAGGCGATCTCCTCCATGGGCACGCCGCCCTCCTGGGCCAGTTCCCGGGTCAGGGCCACCAGGGTGTCCGTCAGGGCGTCGGGGTCCGATACCTCGCGGATCTTCATGGTTTTCACGGCCAGCAGAAGGCCGTCCTCGTCCACAAGACCGGCCTTCAGGTTGGTGCCGCCGATGTCGATGCCGATATAGTTCATTGCTTCTCCTTGGCCTGCCGGGCCAGCTCATCCATTTTCTTGTCAAACTGGGTCATGAAGTCCCGGGCGGAGTTGTAGCCGTACCGCATCTGGCGGTTCTTCATGGCGGCGATCTCCACGATACCGGCCAGGTTCCGCCCCGGCCGCACGGGGATGGTCACATAGGGCAGCTGCACCCCCAGAATGGTGTAGGTGTCGCCCTCCAGGCCCAGCCGGTCATAGAACTTACCGTCCTGCCAGGGCTCCAGATGGATCACGATCTCGATGTCGGAGTCAAACTGCACCGCGCCCATACCGAACAGCTGCTGCACGTCGATGATGCCGATACCCCGGATCTCAATGTAGTGGCGGATGATCTCCGGGGCCGAGCCGTACAGGGAGTCGGAAATGCGGCGAATTTCCACCGCGTCGTCGGCCACCAGCCGGTGGCCGCGCTTGAGCAGCTCGATGGCGGTTTCGCTTTTGCCGATGCCGGAGTCGCCGATCATCAGCACGCCTTGGCCATAGATGTTCATCAGCACGCCGTGGCGGGTGATCTGGGGGGCCAGGGCCCGGTTCAGATAGTCGATGATGTGGCTGGTCAGCTCCACGGTGGTCTTTTCCGTCCGCAGCAGGGTGCGCCCGTGCTTGCGGGCAATCTCCATCAGCTCGGGAAAAATCTCCATATTCCGGGCAATGATCAGGGCCGGGATCTCGCAGCGCAGCAGATCCTCGAATACCTTTCTCCGCTGCTCCAGGGGCATGGCCTTCAGGAAGGTAAACTCCGCCTTGCCCAGAATCTGCAGGCGTTTTGGCTCGAAGTAGTCATAAAAGCCCACCAGCTGCAGGGCCGGGCGGTTCACATCGGGGATGGTGATCATCCGGGTGTCATAGTCCAGGCCCTTGTAGACCACCTCCAGATCAAAATCCTTCACCAGTTGGCTGAGGCTGGCCGGGTCGCGTCTTACTTTTTCCATATATGGGTCCTCCATCCGGTGCGTTGTCCCGCACCTGCACATACCTATAATTATATGTCATTATACCGTATATGTGCCTTTTTCGCAAGTCCTATGGGGAGGGTCGAATTTTTTTCGGGTTTTTGTCAAATAATGCATACCCACACCGGAAAACAGTGTACCCGCACTGCAAAAATGTGTACCCGCACTGCAAAATGCATCTTGACATTCGGACCGAAAAAACGTATAATAGACGGGATGACGGGGTGTAGCGCAGTTGGTAGCGCGCTTGGTTCGGGACCAAGAGGCCCGGGGTTCAAATCCCCGCACTCCGACCAAAAAGGGAGGCTAAAAAAGATATTGGGTGTAAAAGCCCAGTGTTTTCAAGGCTTCCGAGGCCCGTAGATGAGTAAATCTACGGGCCTCATTTTATCGATATTTGACCTTGCGCTATTCACTCTGATAAGAGTCAAACCCGCGGGTATCAGATGATATAGAGAACGGAAAAGAGCGGCGGTGTTTCCTGCGGGGAATATTTGCCGCTTTTTCTTTTCTGCCGGAATCTCAAAAGAGGTTCCGGCTTTTTCATTTTCAGGGGAGGAATGAGTTTGGAAAATAAATATTTTGCAGAGTTAGCCCGCCGCCTGCGGGCAGCTGGAATCACCGCAGGCCATCCGGAGAAGAACCGGCTGACAGTGCTGCTGAACAACCAGCCGGTTCTCTCTGTTTCGGCGGGGAGTGATGTGTTCCTCCTCCCTGCCGGAAGCAATCAGCCGGAAGCCGGTGAACTATACCATAAAGTTGCCCAGACTGCAGATGAAGTGTATGCCTATGTTGAAGCGGTCCAGACCGCCCCCCTCCTTCATGCCAGCGGTCTGAGTGAGAAATTCCATCTGCTGGCGGATTTTGGCGGCGCAGTGCTGGCTGGGCGTGAATTGGAAAACGGCTGGGGTTATCAATTTGTCACATGGATCTGGGATCATGACAGGACCAGGGTGAGTCATGGACATTATTATGAGGAGGATTTCCAAGGAGCCAAACAGGACTTCGCCGTCCGCTCCGGGCTGATCTCCAAAGCCCAGCTTTTTTCACCGGAGGAGTTAACCCAGCTCTATCGGGCCACAGATTATCTGCTGGATGAGGGACCTGAGCCGGAGGATGGCCAGCTCAAGGCCCTGCAGACTTCAAGAACAAAGATCGAATACACCGTCCCGGATCTGGCAGAGCGTTTGGAGCAAAGCCAGGGACAGGAACCACAAATGAATCTGTAAGAGTACCGGAAGAACGGGGCCTGCATCTGCTGATAGGCAGATAAGCAGGCCCCATTTTTTATGCGGAAAGGAACAGCAATGACAAAATATTTTTCACAAGACACTCCGTTGGCCGGTTTGGAACGGATGATGATGAGTGTTCCCGGCTTTCAGAAACGGGGCGGCGGGATGATGGTCCTGTGCAGATTCCATTACAAAAAAGAGGATGTGGACTGCACCTACTGCCGGAGCTATATGCGGCACACCTGTCAGGAATCTGTTTGCCCATACATTCCGGAGCGGTTGGAAGCAGGGACTATTGGCTATCAGGAGCTTGCGGAGAGATGCCTCCGCATGGCAGGCCACCAGAAGTTATGGAAGCGGGCCAGCTCTCTTTCCAAAGGGAATACGCTTCCTCTTGCGCTGGAACCGGCCCATCGGCACAGGCTGTCTGAGTGGCCGGAGGCCGGCACAGCCTCTATCTGCCCCCAGAAGCTGGCGGCGGTTTATCTGCTCTCCTCCCGCATCGGGCTCTGGCGGAGAGTGCTTCCCCATATATCTCACGGCAGGATCGACTTCTCCTCCGTTTCCCTGCGGGGGATCGACCCGAGGGACTATCCGGTGTACAGAGCAGCCAAGGGCCTCTACTGCGGGAAGCTGCTCATTACCTCCGCAGAATTGGCGGACGAGGAACAGGTTAGCAGCGAAGCCTTCGGTGATATTCTCAACGCTATGCTGATCGCCCGGTATGGAAAAACGATCATAGCTGCGGAGGTGAAAAAATGAGATATGTGCTCCAAGTGGTACTGAGCAACGCCCAGCATCCGGAATATGGACAGGCCACGATCCCCTTCCCCATTCCCAATCAGAACTATGACAGCACGATAGAGCTGTTGGGACCCCTGGAGATCGGCGATACACTCCGGCAGGATTGTCAGGTGGATGAGTTGGACAGCTTCTATACCGTCCTGAACACTCTGATCGGCACACAGGTCACCCTTGATGAGCTGGACTATCTGGCCAAGCGGCTGGACAGCTTCGATGACGGAGAGGCCGCCCAGTTCCAGGGGATGGCCCACAAGCTGGGGCTCTCGGAAATAAAGGATCTCATCAATCTGACCTTCTGCTGTCAGAAGATCACTGTGATCACCGATTTTTCCGACCTTGAAAAAATCGGGCGTGAACATTACATGAATTTGAATGGGGGCTGTGCCAGAA
This sequence comes from Brotocaccenecus cirricatena, assembly GCF_020687045.1. Taxonomy (NCBI): domain Bacteria; kingdom Bacillati; phylum Bacillota; class Clostridia; order Eubacteriales; family Oscillospiraceae; genus Brotocaccenecus; species Brotocaccenecus cirricatena. The sequence goes on along the minus strand of NZ_JAJEPW010000014.1, from coordinate 3,439 downwards.
CAGAAGATCTGGAGGCGCTGGATGGAACCGAAACCGCCTATTTGCTCATCGACAGCGAAGCCGGGACAGTCACCCCCTACGGCGTGGTCTACGACAACGGCATGAAATTGGAGCCGCTCTACAATGGGCGGCAGTTTCCGGAATATCTTTATGACAACAGCGGCATGGGATTGAAAATTGTACCGGCAGAAAACCAAGCCCCGGAGCTGCTTTGGCTCCCCGCGTCAGAGCAGCAGATTCGCCGCACCCTGCTGCGGACAGGCTGGCAGGATCCTGACCATGCGGACTACACGATAGATGTATTCCTGCTTCAGAAAGAGGTCGGCGAGATACTGGATGAAAAGCGGGACAGCCTGGATTCACTCAATGCCATGTGCGGAGCCATTGCAAAACTGGATCAAAAAGGCAGGGCCAAGCTGGAAGCTGTAATCATATTCGCAGAACCTGAGAATGCCGGTGAGATCTGTCGTTTGGCTGAAAATCTGGATCAGTTCGACTTTATTCCCGGCGTCCACACTCCAAAAGAATATGGGAAATACATGATCCAAGAGTCCGGCCGGTTTGGATATGATGACCATCTGGATGCCTTCTACGATTATGAGGGCTATGGGCAGCACCGCATCCAACAGGAAAATGGCCGTTTCAGCGCCTATGGTTATGTGTCCTATTTCGGAGTAATGGCTCTGGAGGAATTGATGTCGGAAGACCCGGCCGAAGCATATCAAGCGCAACAGGGCCTTCAGTGGGGGAGAATAGAATGAGGCATCTGAAATTGAGGACCATCTGTCGTGGTGGTGTTCATAAAGAAATCGGATTGAATGGTGCAGCGGTAATCAGCTGTATTTTCAAGGCCAAAAAATTCAGATAGCTATTGCTGTCAGAGTGTGGTAGTGTTCGTGTCGAATACCGAATGACTGGGGATAAGGAGGTGCAGATATTGAGAATGACTTTAGATGAACTGATCAACGCTATGGAACCGCAAGCCCGGAAGGATAAAGCCCTAATCTCCAAATGCGTTGACGGCCTGACAGAATATGCCGCAGAGCTGCGGCAGAAAGCAGGAGATGCAGGCAAGGAACAGATTTCCGCCCTCCGCCGCTTGGTAGACGAACTGGCAGGCTACTGGGGCTTAGATGCCAAAACAGTAGACCATGTGACGGCCTTTGACCGGAAGATACAGGAAGTGGATCAGGCAGTTCACCAATGGACTCCTACACAGGAGCATAGGGACGCTGTGATACAGGGGTTATACCTCTACGCGATTGATATGATTTCCAGTCTGGGGTCCGATGGCGCCAGAGAATCGGTGACAGAATGTGAAAGGCTGATGCGGGAAATTGCTGGATTCTGGGGCTATGAGTCTCCTGCGCTGGATGATTTATACGCCCAGATAAGAGCCTCCCTCAAAGATCAGGAAGCATGGGAAAATACGGTGGAAATAGGAGGGATACAATGACCATCAATGTCTGGAGCGATTCCATGCAGCACATCGAACTGCTTGGGAAGCCCGCTTTGTTTTCAGATTCAAGGGTGGATCGATCTACCGTGCCAGATGGCTGGTATGTCTACGATCTGCGTGGCAGTGACTATGACCCCGATTTGATCAGTACGCTGGAGGCGCGGGTTATCGTCAACTATGCTGGTTCCATCCTTACGCCGGAACCAGTCATCTTCCCCGATGGTCAGGATTACCTTGATGTTAAGGGACAAACCGATTTTCTTGATGAGGAAATCACCCTTATAGATTTTTGCCGCCAGCATGAAATGCCAATCCCCTCCCGTTATCAGATCAGGCCCGCTTCTTTCGATGAAGCGGGCCTTTTCTATGCCATGAAGCCGGAGGAGGACCAGCGGCTTGGCTGCATCGGTCATGTCCGAATGGACTTTGGTCACCGGGGGAAGGAGTTCTGGCATACATGGTGGCCCCGAGGCCCCGAGGAGCTGAATTCTCCGGAATTCAAGGCGGAATTGCAGCAGGTCGTGGATGAACTGCATACCGGCGTCCTGAAGGACCTGTCCAGCATGAGCAAATACTGCTGGAGCCACGGCGGTGAGGTTGGCAACTGGCCATCGAACTACGGCTACATCGTAGAGACGGAGAATTACCGCTACTGTCTGCGCTGCAACCCTGTCCCCGGCGACTATCAGGCATACCTGACGGCCTTTGATCTCCGAGTCCAGCGGCAGAATCTGGCGGAGCAGGCGGCGGTGATAGGCCGGGTGACATTTGCCAGCGGCGAACAGCAGGAATATACGGATGCGGAGACTTTCCTCCAATGCATCCGAGATGAGCTTCCGAATCACCCTGTTACCGGCTTCCGCTACGAAACCCTGACCGATGATCCCGCAATCCGCAAGCAGGTGGACGATATCCTGTACGACCTCTACGGCGAGGAGAATCCCCGCCCGCTGGAGGATTATGAAAATACGCCCCAAGAGGGCATGACGATGGGAGGAATGACCTGATGAACAATGTGCCGAGAGAATGGCTGGCTTTTCTGCGGAACCAGTACCCCGCTGGGAGCCGAATCAAGCTCAGAGAGATGAAAGATCCGTATCACCCAGTGCCGTCCGGCACCATGGGCACGCTGGAAAGTATCGACGACATCGGACAATTCCATGTGAAGTGGGACAATGGCAGTTGTCTGGCCCTAATCATCGGAGAGGACAGTTTTTCCGTCCTGCCGCCTGAGCCCACCACTATGAAGTTGTATATGCCCCTTACAGCCGATCTCTATGAGCGGAACGAATGGGGCGACATCGAGGACACCGGCACAGAATTGGAGGGTAACGGCCTCCGTAATTACGAGGGCCAGATACTCAAGGCCCTCGTTGGAAACCGTATGCCGGAGGAAAACGAAAACGGCATCATGCACTGGTATGATGTGGATGATGAGGTCAACAGGAAGGTGCGTTCTGCTGTGTTCACCGTAGAGGAGCGCAATGGACAGCTCTGGGGTGTGGCAGAATGCCGCGTGGTCGGAGAACTTTCCGCCCACGAACTGGATACCCTCAAGGAGTACATCTCAGGTCAGGCATCGGACGGCTGGGGCGAAGGCTTTGAACAGCGTGAGATTTCTGTGGATGGCGGAGAGCTCTATGTTCATCTGTGGAACAGCGATGACTGGAGCATCCAGACAGAGAAAGAACTGTTTGCGCCCAGAATTGCAAAGGGACTGCCGGAACTGTGCTTCTCTACCTTGCTCACCACCGGCCAGCTGATCTGCATCAAGCGCGGCGAAACCGGGTACTACCCCTCTGATTGGGATACCGGAGATAAAGAGAAAAATGTAGAACTGGCTGACCAGCTGAATGAGGAGATGGGTGTCACCATGTGGCAGCGTAAGGCCATGGAGGTGGGCAGTATGCACGGCTTATCTTAGAACTGGGATAAGCCGTGTAATCCCGTGAGTTTTGTTATCCGAGGAGTTTTCATATC